>CAYTDF010000250.1:0-7214 GCA_964436365.1 uncultured bacterium
GAGGTCCAACCCTTCCAGCGGCGCGCGGATGGGAAGTACAACCTCGAACAGTGGAACGACGAGTATTGGACGCGCCTCCAGAATCTGTTGAAGTGGACGCACGAGCGCGACCTTATCGTGCAGATCGAGGTTTGGGACCGGTTCGATCACTCCCAACAACACTGGGATGTCAGCCCCTGGAATCCTAAGAACAACGTCAATTACACCGCTGCGCAGACGGGCTTGGCGCACAAGTATCCCGTGCCCGCCTGGCGCGACAAGCAGCCGTTCTTTCACACCTTCCCCCGGATGAAGCGATACAAGAGCCAGTACGACCGCGTTCGGGCTAACCAAGAGGCGTTCGTGGCGAAAGTGCTTTCGTACAGCCTGGAATACGGTAACGTTCTCTACTGTATGAATAACGAGATATCGACGCCGCCCAAATGGGGTATCCATTGGATGCGGTTCATTCGGGAGAAGGCCGCGGAGAAAGGTGTGGATGCCTACACGACCGATATGTTCGACGACGGTTGGAAGCCGCACGCGTCGGCAAAGATCAAACTGGCGATCGAGCGGCCGGAGACGTACGCGTTTCTGGATATCTCCCAGGTGAACAGCCGTTCGTTCAACGAGGATCATTGGAAGCGGCTGCGCTGGGTGGCCGAACAGATCCAGTCGAATCATCCCCGGCCACTCAATCATACCAAGATCTACTCCGGCGGTGAAACGAACTGGGGTTCGGGCACGCCGAAGGACGGTGTCGAACGCTTCTGGCGAAACCTGATCGGCGGTTCGGCGATGTGCCGGTTCCATCGGCCGGGCGCTGGAATCGGGCTGAATGCGTTGGCGCAAGCCTGTGTTCGGTCGGCGCGGTTGGCGGAGACGGCGGTGAAGTTTTGGACGGTTGCGCCGAGGATGGATATGTTGCGGCAACGCGAGACAGACGAAGCCTATCTGGCGGCGGATCCGGGCCAAGCGTATCTACTGTATTTCACGGACGGCGGATCGGTGGAGCTGGATCTGCGCAACGCCCCGGGTGCGTTTGTGCTGAAATGGATCGACATCTACAAAGGTAAATGGGCGGGCGAACGCGAAGTAGACGGCGGCGCGTGGCTCGACGTGACCGCTCCGGGTGAAGAAGGTTGGGTTGCGGTGGTTGTGAAGAAATCTAGTTTCTCCCAACAGTGATGTGCGCACGGTAAGCGTTAAGCGCCCGGCTTCCGTGCCCCTCGATACAAAATTGAATCTGACGATTCAATTTCACTCGGGGACACGGGGTGGACACGCGGGGACATGAGAAGGGAGAGACGTTCAACAAGGCCGGTGGGTCAACGCCTCGCCAGCTCGGCTAACGATCCACCCTACGTTCTAATAAGTAGGTGTGTGCGAAGAACAACGTGCGCGCAACCGGAAAGAGACTTCTGAGGGGCGCTCGCTAGCCGGTGCCGCGGAGATGGCGCAACTTGCGGTAGGCCTTGTATACGGTCGAACTCTCGAAATGGTGTACGCGCTGCCGGAGACTCTCGATGTACTCGTCCTTGGGTGAAACCGGATTGCTATCCATGTACGTCGTCTGATAGAGCACCGTCACGAGTTCCGACATGAACTCCGGATGTTCGCGAAGATGCTTGTCCCGAGTCAACTCCACCAAGGCCTCGTCCGTGAAGCCGTCGAACTGGGCCAGAGTGTGTAACATCTCCCAGAAGAGAAACTCGGATGTGTGTTTGGCCTGGTAGGCATGCACACCCTTCGGGCGCTCCAACCGATCCATCACCCCTTCGCGTTCCGCGATATCGAGAATCCGGAAGTTGTCGTAGAAAGCCATCGGATTGATCTTGACCAAGCCGTACGGCCGAGGCAGCTCGCAGAGCAAATCCAAGGTTTCAAGATTGTCCTTTTCGGTTTCGAGCGGGTTGTACCCGATCAGGTCGATCACCGGCCGAATGCCCGCATCGATCATGTTTTGCGTGGCCTGAATCACCTTCTCTTTACTGTGTTTCCGATGGTAATACTCGGTCAATGTCCGCTGGCTTCCCGACTGAATGCCCATGATCAGGTATTGACAGCCCGCCTCGCTCAAAAGTTTGAGGGTATCCGGGCGGCTTACATTGGGGTGGGTGTAGCCATAAAACGGGAGCCCGATCTCCTCCTTGTAGAGCGGCGCGAGTTTCTCCACCCACTTGAAGTTGAGCGGAAGGATGTCGTCCAGAAACTCCACCCGCTCGATCTTTGTGGGCCAGGTTTTGATCCGATGCTTCAGCTCGCCGACCACATCGCCCGCAGTCCGTGAGCGCACGAATTTGTCGCCCGGATAGGTGACATCGCTGTGGCCGCTGTGACAGTAGGTGCATGTGAACGGACACCCACGCGTGCCCATGATCATAAAGTTGGTGTGCAAATGCGAACTGGGAGGAAAGTGATTCTCGATCAGACGGTCGTCATGGATGATGTATTTCCGCTCCGGTTCAAAATCCGGCCAGGGAATTTTGTCGAGGTCTCGCTCCAGCAGGCGTTTCGGATTTCGCTTGATCTCTCCATTCGTATCGCGTATCCAGAGGCTCTGGATATCGGAGAAATCTTCGCCGCGTTCGAATTTGTGCGTGAACTCGCAGACCGCCTCTTCACCTTCACCGCAACAGATCACATCCGCGTGTTGGACGTTATCTTCCGGGTTGATGGTGGTGTCGGCCCCCCCCCAAAGAATCGGGCGTTTGGGGAAGCGTTTTCGTACGGCTGCGGTCAAGAAACAGGCCAGACCGAAATTGATACCCAAAAAAGAGAACCCGATCCAACCGGGATCGATCTTCTCTAACGTGTCCAGAAGAATCTGCGTCTCTTTACCCGTCACGTACGAACAGTACCCGTAGTACCCGTCCGCATCCTGTTCGGGAGGCTCGGGGACGAGAAAGGGATTGACGTAATCGAGTCCCTTGATAATGACGATATGGGGCTCGTGTCCATCCTTGGCTAACACCGAAGAAAGATAGCGCGCCCCCAGGCAGTACTCATCGTAGAGTGTGATTAGTGCGATTTTCATGGGTTTCAATATCTTCCAAAAGTTCTGCCCGTTTGGAAAACACTTAACGCCCGACCGCCGGGGGCACTCCGTGCGCCCTCTCGGGCAGGATTTCCGAGTGACGCTCTCGCGTCGGCCTGGCGATAATCTGTTTTGAAGTAACCGGCCAGTATCAGCCTAGTCTACCCGCAAGCGCGCGCGTTTGTAGAGCGAATCGCCTAGCGCTCCGATCGGCTACTTCTTGCCTCGGAAAAGCGAGAAGGGGTTGTCGTCTCCGCCCTGCTTCGGTTCTCCGATCCTCGCGGAGAACTCTCCGGATTCCACATAGTCTCTCAGACGATGTCCGGGGTTTTCGGAGACGGGGCTGGCATCGGAGAGGAGCCCGATATTGCCTGGACTGATGGCGAATGTGTGGCACAGATAAAAGAGGAGTTGGAACATGACCGGTTCTTGCCGTTCGGTGAGCAAGTTGTTTTCTAGATCGCCAAGGACCATGACCAGGATGTGTCCATCCAACGGAATACGGTCTCCCCAAAGTTGTTTGGGTACAACCGGATCGTGCGCGGCGCTTGCGCCGGGATTCCCGCTGGCGGGTATCTGCAAACCGATCTGCCTCGACGCCTTGACCATGTCAGGCACCTTTTCAGTCCGCACTCTTTCGAAATCGACGGTCTGCTCCAAAGCCCGCTTCGAGCGTGAGAACGGATCGTGTTGGTATAACTCGCCCGCCATCGAGACGTTACGTCCCGCCCAAATGGCTCCGGCTTCATCCACCACGAAGTGGACGGGTACGTCTCCATATTTCTCATGCCCGATGTAGGCGCTCCAGTGCCGCAGATACTGGATGGAGCCACTGCCCACGGAATCCCTGCCGCTGTCGAGCAGGGTGATGGCCGTCGGCTGTTGATGCGTGAACCTTCCCGTGGGGCTGGCCTCTACCCAGCCGTGGCGGGGCAGGATCCGAGGCTTGCGATGGATCTCACTGAGACTGGTGGCGCGGTGGGACGGCCGGGCCGGTTCAAGGGAGATGCAACCGGCCAGAATGGCGGGAAGCAGAAGAAAGAGGAAGAAACGTTTGGCTGTGTCGTTGTCAGGCATGATTTTTCCAGGCACCCTAGTGAGATAATGATAGCCTTTGCGGTTGTGAGTGTCAGGCGAGGTGGGGGGAGATTGCAAACGCACTCCGTTCCCGGTTTTCATCCGCGTGCACCTGGCCGCTGTCGAGTAATCGAATGACTCTAGCGTCCTCCAATAGCCATCTCCGGCCGAAACACGCTGAACGCCTGGCCACCGGGGGCACTTCGTGCGCCCTACAGGACAGAACATTCGAGAGTCACTCTATCGAGCATCCCGGCCGTCCGTGTCTCGATCTCGGGGCGAAGAGATGGCTTCAACAGCATTTCCCGCCAGCGCTGGAATCCAGCGCCCGGCCGCCTCAACGGTGCGGTGAAGCGTGCGGAGCCTATCGGCCCGATTTTCCCGAGGGCGGCTGGACCCCGGCCAAAGTGCCCTCCGACGTGCGAGAGGGCCTGCTTGAACGGGGAGTGATGGCCGACCTTTACAGCGGCCGGAACCTGACCGCCTGGCGATGGGTGGAAGAGCAGGAATGGTGGATGCGGTGCCGGTTTCGGCTGCCTCGCTCCTTCGCACCCGTACCCGGTCACCAGGGTATGAGGCTCTGTGTGAACGGTGTGACCCGACCGGCCACATTTTGGCTCGATGGGCAGCGTCTCGGCGACGCGGACGATCCGCGCGTGCATTACCGGTTTCATCTTCCTGCCCGGCTCGCCCAGGACCGGGAGCACCTTCTCGCGGTGCGTTTTGCGGCTCCACGTGAACCGCACGAATGGAATGGGGCGGACCCGAGCCTCCCCGACCTCAATCCCATCGGATTCAGTGACTGCATTTGGCTCGAACGTTTGCCGGTGACTCGTGTGAGCGACGCACAACTCTCGGTGCAGCTGGACCCGGGGCACGAGCGGGCCACGCTCACCGTTCGCCTGAACCCGGAGACCGATCGCCCCGTGATGGAGCGTCTGCGGATGCGTTTTACGGTTACGGATTTGGAGACAGGCAAGGCGGTTGTCCAGTTGGATGGCTCGGCCCCGTGGCGGGTGCCCGCCAAACCGGTCGAACTGGCTTGGTCGAATCCGAAACTCTGGTGGCCGAACGGGGCTGGGAGACCCGCACTCTACCGTCTCGATTGTGATACGCGGTAGGAGGCGTGCGGGACCGATGGTCGACGCATTTCTGGTTACGCCAGCTCCAACTAGAGACAATCGACGGAAAGAGCCGGCTGTCGGTCAATGGGCGACCTGTGTATGTGCGAGGTGCGGTCTGGCTTCCGACCGATCTGCTGCGCCAAACGCCGACACACGAAACCTACGCGCAACGTCTCCGGCAAGTCCGGGAGGCGGGCGTCAATCTTTTGCGCCTGTGGGACGGATTGCCGGATGAGAAAGAGGTTTTTTATGAGGCGTGCAGTGAGCTGGGCGTCATGGTTTGGCAGGATGCCGGGCTGTGTGGAGAGGATGAAACCGCAGAGAGACCCGGCCGGGCGCTGATCCGCCGCTTGTGCAATCAGGCGTGTATGACGTTCTGGTCGGTCGGCGGTGAAACCGTGGATGCGGAGACGAACGAGGAGACGCGCAAGGCGGTTTTTCGATCTGGCGTTGGAATGAGCCCTGGCCATGCGGTTCGTTTGGCGTGACCGGCTACGACGGTACGCCGAAGGCCGGTTTCTATTGGCTCAAGCGCGTCACCCGTCCGCTGGCTGTCCTGATTCAGGACAACGGACCGACGATTAAGGGCGATACCGCGGAAGCCACGATCTATGTGCACAACCAAGGGTCGAGATGGTTGCCGCAACTCAAACTCGAAGTCAAATGGCTGTCTGTGGCGAGGACGGAACACCGGAGTCTTTTCCCAACGCTACGCCTCGACGTCGAGGAGCTCCAATCGATCGTCAGCGTTCGGCATGCGCTGCCCGAGGACGGTTTCATCCTGCTGCATGCGAAACTGCTGCTGAAGGATCGCATCCTGGCCGAAGTGGCCCACCCATACACCAACCGCGACTGGAGCACGATCGCCAAGGCCATGACGCCGGTGAAGGCGGATACCGACCGGGATGGACGGACTTGTACGATCAAAGCCGTTCAGCGGCCACTGCTCTGTGTCGAAATCCCCGGCGACGATGGCCGAACCTACCCGGACAACTTCTTCTCGCTCCCCGAGGGCGAGGAGCGCGTTTTCGAACGGCTGCGTTCCGCTGTGGAGAGCTGGGCGTAAGTCTGCTCTCAACCCCCTCCCAGCCTCCCCCAATCTTTTGGGGAGCAGGTTTTTGACTTCGCCAAACGAAAATAACTTTTGAGAACCACTCTATTTGTTTGATTATCAGTAGGTTACGTCTCTTCTTGCTTTCCTGGAATCGTCAAATCAGAAAAAAAAGAGTAAATTTTGGGAAAACTGCTTGACATTCCCGGTGACTATGACTATAGTTATAGTCATAGAGGGAAAATCTCAGCGGAGGAAAGTTTTCATGCGCAAGAAGAATTCCGATGCACTTACCCCGACGGAATGGAAGGTGATGAAGATCATGTGGGAGCTCGAATCCGCGTCGGCACGCGAAGTTCACGACGTCGCCGGGGCGATGTACGCCTGGGCCCCCACCACGGTCAAAACCATCCTGAGCCATCTGGTCGATAAAGGGTTCTTGGAGACCGAGACGCGAGGCAGCATGTACATCTATAGCCCCGCGAAACCCGCGATCGACATCTATACCCGGGCGGCCGACGAGTTTATCGAGAAGAGCACCGACGATGTCAAAGGGCAGCTGCTTTGTTATATGGCGAACAAGATCGAACTCTCCGTTGACGAGATCGACGAACTTCAGTCGATTCTGAATCGTTATAAGAAAGAGCAATAGGTGAGGTTATGGGCATCGAACAGTTGAACGAACTCGCCGTTTCTTGGGGGCGTTTCATCGGGGCGCAAGTCGTCGACTCCACCATCGTTCTGTTGCTGGTGGCCGGGATCTGGTTCGCGGTGCGCCGACGGGTGCCCGCTCAGTTTGGCTACTGCCTATTCCTCTTGGTCTTACTCAAGGCTATCGTGCCTGGACAGATGGCGGTTCCCATTCCCAGCATAGCCACGTCCGTTGTCTCCCCATCCGTAGTCCAGATGCCCGTTTCTGTGGCCTCCACGCAGATCATGCCCAATA
>CAYTDF010000251.1:0-7203 GCA_964436365.1 uncultured bacterium
TTCAACCAGAGGTTGGGAGCCGCTTCAAATTCAACTAACTATGGCACATACTCGGCCGGTGTGTGGATATTCAATCTTAAAAGTAACACAATAACTCGTGTTAGCGTTGGATAATACGTGCAGTAATCAATGCGAGCCGGGTTTTACCGGAGAATTCGGGGCTCGTGAACCGTTCTTGAACCACGGATGGCGCGGAAAGAGGACTCGCGCCCAGGACTGCTGTGTTGCTCTTCTTTGGCCTGGGCTATTGTCAATCGTCCAAGAGGACGAGAATTGAAGAAGACTACAATTCCGGTAGGTCGGGACGACCCATCCTACGGATAAATACAGACATGAACAGGTTTCATTGCGCTCTCTTCTTGAATGCAAGCGACAGGTGCCACCCGGGTTGCTGTTCGCGGCTCTCGAACCGTGCCCCTCGATACAAAATGGAGTCGGAGCCTCCATTTCACTCGGGGACACGGAAGAAGGGCGTGCGGGGAGAGTGCTCAAGAACGCGGGGAGAGTAGAGTTGCGTAAAGCGTTTGGTGGGCGTGGACCTGAGTGGCGAGGCTGAAACGCTCAACCAGACGTGCGCGGCCGCAGTCGCCCAATCGCTGGCGCAAGTCCGGATCGGTCAAGACCTTCTCATAAGCCGTAGCGAGGGATTCCGGGTCGCGGATCGGTGCGAGCAAACCGGTCTCTCCATCAATCACCACTTCGGGAATGCCGCCCGCACGCGTGGCAACAATCGCACGCCGCGCCGCCATGGCCTCCAATAACGAAACCGGCATGCCCTCCTCATACGACGAAAGCGTCACCAAATCGAACTGCCCAACCAAACGCTCGATGTTGTGACGGTAGCCGAGAAAATGAACGTATTCCGCAAGACCCAAATCGTCACGCAAAGCGCGCGTCGCTTCGAGATGCGTCCCGGAACCGCTCAAGAGAGCGCAGAACAGAACGCCCCTGTCCTTCAGAATACGTAGCGCACGAAGCAGGTTGGGATGGTCCTTCTCTTGCGTGAAGTTGGCCACATGCCCGAGCACAGGAACCTCTTCAGCAATACCGAATTCTTCACGCAGAGAGACGTCGGTTGGCTCGCCCTCGGCACTCCCAGCGATCAAATCGAAGCGCTGGATATCGAGCCCGTTGTAAATCACCTCGATCTTATCCTCACATAAACCGGTATGCCGGATATAACGTTCCTTCACCGCCTGGGAGTTGGTCACCACCGTGCGCACCCAGCGGGCTGTCCACGAGTCGAGCGCGTTGTGATAACCCTTCCGCCACTCATCCATGCCCTCCTGTCCGGAAACGATGACCGGCACGCGCCGCATACGCCCCACAACGCGGCCCAAGAGATTCGAGTAGAAAAGATAGGTCACCAAAACATCGGGCTGTATCCGTCTGAGCAGATCGGCTAGACAGACCGCGCCCCGGATCGCCGAGAGAGGTGTCTGCATCCCTAGAGCGTGGGTCTCGATACCTCGTTCGCGGGCGGCCCGGTTGAGGTCCCCCTCCGGTTTCAGACAGATCACACTTGGCTCGAATCGCTCCCGGTCCAGCCTTTCAGCCAAAGAGAGAATCACACGCTCGGTCCCGGCGAGTTTGGAGTCGTTGGTCAAGTATGCGATGCGGATCGGTTCGGTCATTTTCGATTAGAGTATCTCATGAAGGTATCGTCCGGTTTAAGGATGTTTCAGCACGCGTGGTTGTTCCTTCAACGCCCACCCGGCCTCGCCGTATCTTTGGGGGAGGTGGTTTTTGGCTCCGCCATGCGGAGACGGTAAACGAGCAGGTCCGGTCCGGGGCGCTCGGTGCGGAAGAGCCCCACCAAAGGCGTGTGCACATGCTCGTTGTTGTGCGGTATATCCTTGCCCGCGGGGATATGAAGAACCGGCTCGGCGGTCTCGGCGAGCCGTTCCTGCCACGCGCCGAGCGATTCCGGACCGTGGCGTTCGAGCAGGAGCCGTTGGGCATGGTTCGAGACGACCAGATAGGCGAAGCCTTGCGCGGCAAGTTGGGCGGTGTCGAGCGGAGTGAGATCCATCCCTAGATCAACGTAGGGGAAAGAGACGGGGTCTCGCGCGGCCTCCCAAAATCGGAAGGGCAGCGCCATGTGGTCGGCGGCGACAGCTTGACCGGGCTGGAGGGTTTGGGCTAACGCCGCCACGGCCAACGCGCGGGTGTCGGGTTGCCGGCAGAGCCAGCCATGACGCACCGAGCGGACCGTCGATTCGCCACCGAGAAGCAGAACCAATAACACGATCCAGAGAAGTCGGCGCGAACCGCTGGGGATCAACCGGTCCGCCGCCCATCCGCTTAGCAGAGCCACAAACGGGACCAAAGTCAGCGCGAATCGGGCGAAGAAAAGCGGCTGCATCGCGATCAGCAGAAAAGAGAGAGGTCCCGCGCCGAGTGGAGCTAACCTGCGCCAAGGAATCGTCCGCAGATTGTTTCGTTCGCGCCACAACCCCGCACAGCAGATACCCAACGGCCCCAGACCGACGCCGAAAACCAAGGCCTGGACCGCCAGGAGCGTGACCGGCGCACCGCCCTGCCCCTCCCAACGCCGGACGTTTTCTTTTCCGAACTGCGCCACCTGCTCCCAAAAGATCGAAGGCTCCAACACGGCGTACGGACACGCGATCAGAAAACCCAACGCCGAAACGACGGCCACCAAAAGCGCGGCCCGCCAAGGCTGAAAGGCTACGGAAGAACGAGGAGACTCGTGCGCGGCGAGTGCCTCTGGGCTAGCCCAAAGGACCGCGGGAGCGATGGCCAAGACCGTCACCACGCCGGTGTACTTGGTCCCTGTGGTGTACCCCGCCACGAGCGCCGCCCAGAGCAGGTCCCGCCAACGGCCGGTCTCCCAAACCCGTACGGTAAGCCAGGTCGACCCCAGAAACAGCGCCAACATGGGCACATCGTTGACGGCGTAGCGTGACTGGCGGACATGCAGGAAACAGACGGCCAACACCAGCGCCGCGAAAAGCGCGCCGCGTTCGTTCATGAGCCGCAACGCCAACCGAAAGATCAGCCAGACCGAGAAGACGCCCAAAACCGTGACCAGACAACGTCCCCAAAGCAGCGTCAGCCATGGCTGAGCCTGATACCGGTCGTAGAGGTTGCGCGTCGGCTGGAGAATGCCGGTCGCTTGGGCGAGTTCGTTGAGTGCAGTGGAATAGAGCCACAGAGGATATGTGAATCCGCTCGGATTGTGGAAATAATCGGGATTGAAATCGCCGATGGAACAGCGAGCCGCTGGGTGAACGTACTTGCTGGCATCGGGATGCAGCCGGTAGGGCTGCCCCCAGCCGATTCCGAACAGTCGCAATCCAAGCGCGAGTGTCAGCAGCAGGCCGAGTATGATGGGAGTGCGTTTCATATTCCGTTAGAGTGCGCGCTAGCGAAAAGAACTTTCGAAAGACACTTTAGGTTACCACGATCTTGCCGGGCGTCTTGCGGTGGGGGCTCCTCCGTGGCACTGTTCTGGAAACGACTGCTGAATTCGAGAAAGAGGTTATGGAATTATGCTAAAAGGCCGACTCTTGCATCCCGACATTATCGGAACCCTCGCCAGCTCCGGGCATGGAGCCCAAGTGCTAATCACCGACGGTAACTATCCCGCATCGACGAAGACCGGCCCCATGTCGAATGCGGTCTACCTCAACCTGGCCCCCGGTAAGATGCTGGTGACCGAAGTGTTGGAGACGATCCTGACCGCGATCCCGGTCGAGAAGGCGGAAGTGATGCAGCCCGAAGAGGGACCGGAGCCAGAGATTTTCGCGGAGTTCCGTGAAATGCTTCCGGATGGTATCGGATTGGACGGGCTCGACCGCTTCGAGTTCTATGACGCCGTGTGCGGCCCCGATACGGCGCTGACAATCGCTACCGGCGACCAGCGTCTCTACGCGAACATCCTTCTGACCATCGGCGTCGTCGCGCCAGAGTGACTCCCGGCAACTGTGCACGAAGAGTTTAGTAGGGCCGTGCCCATGCGAATTGGCCGGAGGCGAGCACAAATGGCTCGCCTCCGGGATCAGTCACTCCATGATAACGGGTATCGATTCGGCCTAGATCAACGACGGAGAGATCATCGTCCCTACCCGCGTTGCTGCCGTCGGCCTTGCCGTTCCCCCTGCCTTTGGCCACGCTGACCGCGCTGGCCTCGTTCTTGGCCTTGCCGCTGGCCGCCGCGTCCCTGCCGCTGGCTCTGTAACTCTTTCTGAACCTTCTCGGTTTGGGCTTTCCAGGCCTGGGCCTGATCGTCCGTGAGCACGCCCTTAACGCCGGTCATGAGTGCGTCACGAGTCTCCTTGATCTTCTCCCGCACCTCTGGCGATGGGCCTTGACCGCGTTGGCCGCGTTCCTGACCCTGGGCTGGACGCTGGCCAGCCTGGCGCTCAGGGCGAAGAGCGGCGACCGCGTTCATGTACGGCAGAACCAGCGCTTGGAGTTTGGCGCGCGTGCTGTCACCCATTTCGATCTGCCGAAGTGCGCGTAGCTCCGCGTCGGTCCGACCACCTCGCGAACTCAATAGGGGTTTGACACCTTCGATCTCTTTCTTGGAAAGAACTTTCGGAAGTTTCTCAACCAAAGCCGCTTGCATGGCCTCCCGCCTCTTTTGATAGACGGCTCTGCGCTCCTCGCGGCTGGCGCCATCCTGGTTCCCACCTCGACCTTGGCGGTCGCCCCGCATTTCGGTGCGGAGTCCTTCAACGATCTTGCTCACATCTCCCGCACGCTGCGCGTCGAGAACGAGAGCGTCACTGATGAGATTCGCTTGACTTCCCCGTGGGCCACCCCCACGAGCGCCTCGCTGTCTTCCCTGCCGCTCCTGCGCAGAAGCGAAGTCTGCCGTACAAGCGACGATTAGCATGGCAACAAAAACCGTCCCTAATGTTCTTCTCATGGAACTTCTCCTTTCGGCCACGTGACGTGGTCTCTTATTCATGAACGCGGGAGGTAGACGGTTATTGTGGAATCACGCAGGGAAATCTGTGGGCCAAGGTCCGACCGGAGTCGGAGAGGAGTTGCGATTCCACGCCGACACGACTCCAAGTCGTGACATTTCAGAATGCACGGAAGAGTTTCTGGGGGAGGTAGACGGTTAGAGCGGCGGCCGCGAGCGATACGACGGCCGCGCCGAAAGGACCGGTACGTCCCGCCGCGCCCAAATACGCGCCAAGAATGTGGTAGGCCAACGCCCAACCCAAAAGGATCGATAACCACAACGCGGCATGGTGGGTGTTGGCATAGAGAGCGGGAAGCGCTTTCAGCGAGCGCTCGGGAAGCCGGACCAGACAGATCGGCTCATCATCGGTGTCGTCTACATGGATATCCTCTGGCGCGACCGAGGGGATCGAGACCCCGACCTGCGCGGCGCGTAGAGCGTCATCGGCGACGGCAGGATCGCCGATCATGCAGACGGGTTTGAGATCGTTTTGATAACGGTCGACCACCGCCCGCTCCTCGCCCTCGGCAATCTCTCCGGCAACATCGGAAGCGCCAAGCGACCGGGCCATCTCGCGCGCGGTTGCGGTGGGATCGGGGGACATGAAGTGCATGGGGCGCCGTTTCCGAGCCCGCTTTTTGCCCAACTCACGCACGGCGTCAATCGCGTCTTGACGAACACCGCACTCAATCCAGACTGTCCCCGCAAAACGGCCATCGGAAGCAACGCCCAACTCGACGGTGGGGCCGTGGGGATCGTAGATATCGCGCTCGTCCCAATCCTTGGGGAACTTGACGCCCCGCTCACGCAGCCAATCCTCATTGCCCAGTAGAACTTTGCGGCTCTGCCGGAGCGATATCTGCACGACGCCCTCCAAACACCCGGCCGCTCCGCCGCCGGTGCGCCGCTCGATTTCGCTGGCGGGCTTGAGTTCGATGCCCTTCTCTCGAGCGTGGTGGGCGAGGCACCTGTGCTCGGCGAGATCGGAATCCGCAATCAGGCTTCCGGCAAACAGAAGCAGCTCGTCTTCGGTCGTCTTCGCGACCGGTTCGATTCGCTGAACCTCGGTCTTTTGGCCATCGATCGCAACGGTCTTGTCGAACACAAAAGCTTCAATCCCCGCGAGGTCTTCCAGGCAGCGGCCGTCAACGATCTCCACGCCGTCACGGTGAGCGTCGAGATAGGCTTCGATGATGGAAACGGGGATCACCAGGCGCAAGATCGGCGGCGAAGTCACGACCAGTACCGCTAGCGCGCGCCAGACAGCCTCGTGCATCCCCAAAGAACGGTTCACCGAATAGGCCACCGTCGCCGCGAGACCGAGCGCCACCGGAGCCATGAATAGGGATACACCTGTTACGGTGTTAGACGCCGTCCACGGATAGCGCCGGAACGACGCCAGCAGAGTTTGGTTCTCTCCATCCCCCGCACCGAGCAGCCTCTTCGCCGTGGCGGCCTTTGTGTACGCCTCGAAGTAGAGCGAAAGCGAGATGAGAAGCAACGCGCCACCGAGAGCGAACGCCAGAACAGGGAGTGTGCGTCGAGAATGCACAACGGACGGCTCGGCGTCGTAGTAGGCGCGATAGGCTTCGCTGCGCGTCTCCAGTTCGCCGGTGTAGGTCTTGGAGACGGGAGGTTCCGCTTGGTAGAAACCCCATGCTCCCCAGATCGCGACCACAGCGAGTGCGGTCATCGCGGCGTAGCCCACAGGACGTGTCCGAACGCAGGCAATCAAGATCGGCAATCCAAGCAATGCAAATGGAATAATGGAAATGGACGGCGGCTGCATGAAGGGCGACAAGCGGAAGCCCACCAAGAAGGCTGCGCCCAGGAGTGTCACACCCCACCAGACGCGAGGAATACGACCCATCAGCGCACAACCGGGGCAGCAATAGCTCCCCGCTGGGCTCCCTTCGGGAACCGGTAGTCCACAATACGCACAAGCGTCAGGTGCATTCATAACCACAACTCCAGATTCGAGACGATATTGTATAACAGGCGGGGGATAGGCAATCAAAGTGGTGTTGTTCGCGCGGTCGATCATAACATTATAATGAGGCGGCGAGAGGGGTGTCCGGCTCGCGCCTGACAGATGCACTCGCCTCTACGTCAGGGGTGCATCCACCAAACCTCTACCGGAGTCGCGGCATCGGGGCTGACGATCTCAATCCCGCTGATGACGGGTTTTGCGTCCGGTGTCAACTCGCTTGGTTCAAACGCTATCGTAAGCGTGTGGTCGACACTGATGTTCTGGAATTCCCGTA
>CAYTDF010000252.1:0-6410 GCA_964436365.1 uncultured bacterium
GCTCGAAAAGGACGATCCCGTTTATACCGACCTTTCCGAGTTACGTCTCTTTTCCGGTTTGAAACTGAACCAACTGAAGATGCCGGATGCCGTGGTCTTTCTCGATACGCCCCCCAAGGTTGCCTGCGAACGGATCGGTGCGCGAGGAGAGGCGCGGCAGGTGCACGAAACCGAAGAGCATCTGGACGCGCTTCGCGACGCTTATCTGAGAGTCTGCGGCATTATCGAACGAGAATGGAAACTCCCTGTGCTTTATGCCGACGGCGACCGGACTCCGGAAGCCGTTGCGGTGGAGATATCGGCATTCCTGCGCAACGTTCTCGACATTCCACCTGAGGCCACCAGGGATCAACGCGGTCCGTGACGCACTCATCTGAGATATTTGAAGGAAAGGAACGTGTAGACGATGAGCTATCCGATCGATGTGATTGCGACGACCGTCTCCGGTTCGGTGGGCGATTGGGGGAAGACGAAACGTATCGTTCCGTTGTTCCGGGAGCGGGGGGAGGAAGACGTTACACTTTATGAGACCGATAGTCACCAAGAGGCGCGGGAGATGGCCTGCGAGCGGATGCGGTCCGGCCGTCGGATTCTTATCTCGGCAGGCGGTTCCGGGACGTTCAACAGCGTTCTGGAAGGGTGCTACGACGCGGGAGTCGATCTCCATGACCTGAAACTGGGGTTTCTACGGAAAGATTCCGCCGACCTTATCGGCAAGACGCTGGGAATGCCGGACGCGATCGAAGAGGCTATCGATGTGTTTGTGGAGGCGATCCGCGGCGACTCGACCGTACCCTGTGACATCCTTCAGGCGGTGAGCGGTGAAGGTGGGGCGGGACCGCGACGCTTTGCCGGGTATGGAGGCGCAGAGATTTTTGGGGATGTCCCCCATTACACCGAGAACCGTTTCATCAAGTACTATAAGGGCGTGTTGGGCCAGCTGTTTGGAGATCTGGGGCCCTTTTTCGTCGACACCAACCTTGCTGTGCTGGGAAGGTTTGCTCGACGTATTCGTGGCGATAGACGGAGATGGGATATCCTTGTCGACGACAAAGTCGTCGCGCAAGGCGCGTATCAGGTCATCGTCATTGTGAACGGGGACCTGGGGAAAGACCTCCCATTCGCCAAGTCCGTTCCGCTGGGTTCGGGCGATTTCTACGTGTTCGCGATTCGTGATCGGGGGATGTGCTTCCTCTATCGGCAGATGAAACACGCGTTCGACGCTTCGATGCTGGACGATCCCGATAGGTGGGGGCTTGAATCGTTTTGCGTCAAGAGACGTCTCGAACTCCGGCCCAGTGGTGAGGGTTCGTTTCCGCTCAATGTGGACGGCTCGACGATGGAATGCCGGGAGTTTGCACGCGTCGACATCATCGACCAGATTCAACTGTTGGCCAATCCGGCGGGCATGCAGGTTACGCGAGGAACGTAGGAGTCTTCTTTTCTGTGCTGCGTACCCCGGGTCTGTCGTGAACGCGGCATTGCGTGTGCTATAGTGTTGCGCTATCCCCGTCCATCGGGGGGCCGCAATCGCTGCATAGAAAGACGGTAGGTGTCGATGAAGCCCCGAATATTCAGTATCAGTTTTCTTCTCTGTTTGACGTTCCCATTGCTGTGTGCGAATGCGGATTCGATTGCGGATCGCCGGACGACCTCCGTTCAAGGAGGTTGGGACAGCGAGCGCTGGCTGCGGCAGTCGGAGTCGACCGCGAAGGCGTTGCTGAAGGCGGTGCCCGATCGGTACGGTCCCAAACAGACACCGCTGTGGTTGTCGGTGATCGACCCGGCGGCCGGTGGCATGGTGACGGTGAAACCGCCGAACTGGCAAACGTATTGGGACGCCGAAGACTATATGATGATGGCGCAAGGCTGCAATGTCTATCGCGACATGCCGATGCTGGAAGCGTTGGTGCGTCTTTCGGAGCTGAGCGGGGTGGCCGCGTATCGAGAAAGCGTCGAAGCATGCCTAGGCTTCTTTCTTTCAGAATGCGTTAGTGAAACGACGGGGCTTTTCCCCTGGGGAGAACATCTGTCGTACAATACGGTGCGGGAAAGGATCGTCGCGAAACGTCACGAACTGGAACACAACCTCCCGGTTTGGGATGTCTTGTGGCGCGTGAATCCCGAGGCCGTGCAACGCGAGATCGAGGCGATCTACCGTATCCATATCTACGACAAAGAGACTTTCCTCTACGACCGTCACGGCAACTACTACACAGGCGAGTTCGATGCGGCCCCGGTGCGTGGTGCTTACATCAAACACTCGGGTCTGTATGCCCATAGTTTCGCGTACCTTTATAGCCAGACGAAGGAGCCCAAGTATCTGGAATGGGCGGAGAAGATATCGGAAGTCTACTGGCGACATCGAGATCCCAAGACAGGCCTGCTTCCCGGTTACGTGGCACCGCATGGGTCGGGTGGGAATACGCTATCATCACAAATGACATTGGCGTATTTTCTTATGCGTACTGTGGATCTACTGCGCACGGTCGACCCCTCGGCCGGATCGGTCATCGAGAGCCACGCTTTGGCTATGGTCGACTCCTATTTGCGCTACGGATTCGAACCGGAGACAGGGACCTTCGCTCTCACTGTGATCCCATCCACCGGCAAGCCCACGGGGAAAGTCGTCGAGGCGTGGTCGCGGGGCGAGAACGCCTATTGGCAGTGCATGAGCGCGTGTTGGGAAGCCTATCGGCGGACAAAGAATCCGAAATACCTGGAGGTCATGGAGATCGGTGCGCGGACCGCTGCCAATACGCCAATACCGGATAAAGTCGCTCCCGAGCCCGTGGGACTCTGGATCGAATTGTTCGGTAAGATCTACACGGTGACGGGGAACGAGGAGTATCTGCGATACGCGAGGAGTTTGGCGGAGTGGTCGTGTGAGCACCTTCTGCGGAACGACCTGATTTTGGAGTCCGCCTCGGGTTACGTCTACCACAACTACAGTTCCCCAGGCTCGTTGGTGCAGGGATGGCTCTCCCTGTATGAACTGGAGCGTGAGGTCGCTCTGCATTGGACCGCTCCGGAATCGATCCACCCGAGCGCGGGTGAGGTGGTTGTGACGGCGGCGGCCGGAGATGTGGGGGAAGGACTCGGTCTCCGTTGGAAACTTCGCGATGGCCAGACAGGAAACGTTCAGGGGACGAAGCAGAACGATACGATTGTATTCACGGTCCGACTTCCGGGGGAGACGCCGGAGGGGCCGCTCGGGTTCGAATTCGTGCAGAAGGGAAGTGGCGAGGTTGTGGGCACCGGTCAATCGCTTGTGGCGGAGAACCCCGCCGGTCCTGTCGTCGGTCCCTGGCGGCTTCCGGAATGGACCGACCGAGAAATGTCCCTACGAGGTAGCGTGAAGGTTACCGACGAGACCGGTCTGGTCACCGTTGTTTGCCACTATAGATTGCCCGATGGGAGACAGGGGCAGCTGCCCTGCATGCCGAACCCGGACGAAGATTCGTGGTATCGGTTCTCGATCCCCGCAGCGGGGAGAGACGTATCCGGGGAGACAGCCTTGTGGATCGAAGCGCGAGGCAACCCGGAATGGCCCATCTCGACCGTCACTACCGAGCAAGTTGTCCCTCTGTCTGCCGGGGAGCGCTCCACGGTTCACCACCGAAGCGGAGAGCTGTTTTCTCTCAGTTCGGCGAACGGGCAGGTTCGGTTTACATTGGTCCCCGACGCGGATATCCGGTTCGGCGCGGTGCGTGTTGAATCGATTCCAGTCGAGGCCGTAACCGCCCGAACGGGTTTGCCTGAAAAGACTCTTTCTAACGTCGTTCGAGTGTCGCTCGACGGAGCCGTTCGAGCGGGGGGGGAAGCCCGGTCGTGCAGGTCGCCTATCCCGCCGACGAGGCGCAACCGATTCTGTCATCCAGTCTATCGGCGTATCGCCTGGAGGCGGACCGTTGGGTCCCAGTCGCTTCGGCAGTTCACGACGCGGAGGCGGGGACGATTTCGTTTCCCTGTCCGGGAGGTGGCGTTTTTGCGGTGGGAGGCGAATCGTTGCAGCTTTGGCGGCGTACGTTTAACGGCGCCCTGTTGAGCTCGCCCGCAGTCGCCCGCGTGAAACAAGATGGAACCCTGGCGGTTATTCTCGATACGCGCGCGGCGGACGGCGTTCTGTACGCACTCAACGCCGAGGGGAAGACGCTGTGGACATACGACACCGGCCAGACACAACCCTTTACCGCAGTGAGCGATCTGGACGAGGACGGTTTGGACGAGATCGCTGTCGGCGGCGTGGGGCTGACGCTGCTCGCCTCCGACGGGACAGTTCTGTGGAATGTTCCGCTCGGCCGGACAAACGCACCGGTGATCGGCGATGTCGACAACGATGGACGTCTGGAGGTCGTCGCCGCCACAGGAGGCGGCCTGGTCGCGGCGTTTTCCGCTGAGGGCGAAGAACTGTGGCGATGCGAAGTGGACGACAATCTGGAGATGCCGGTTCTGAGCGATCTGAACGGAGACGGCGCGCTCGACTTGGTTGTCGGCGGCGAGCGGTCGCTGTGGGCGGTGTCTGGGGACGGCCAGCCGCTGTGGAAGGCAGGTCTGCCGGGTGAAAGTTTGTATTCCCCCGCAGTCGGGGATTTGGACGGAGACGGAAAACCGGAAATCGTTGCCTTTACCCGGACAGATTTCAATGGAACTTTGAGCGTATTCGGCAGCGACGGGACCCTCCTTTGGGATACGAGAATCACCCGGGAGGCGGATTGGTGTCCGATGATTGTCGACCTGTTGGGAGTCGGTCAACCTCAGATTCTTGTCCAGGCCGCAAAATGGGAAGATCTTGCGCTTTATAATGCAGTAGGGGAACGCGTATGGACGATTCCCATCGAAAGTCGGATCATTCAAACGCCGGTGCCTGTCGACTTCGACGGGGATGGGAGGCTTGATGTGGCGTTGGCCTGTAACGAGAGTCGACGTATATGGGCATTGACGATTGAAGGCGCACCACTGTGGTCCTATATACCGCATAGTTATGTCCTTGGGGGTGCGAAGGTAAAAGGCGGAGGCTCCCTGTTGATCGCGGATATCGACGGCGACGAGCGGTTGGAGGTTGTCGGGGGGGATGACGAAACGTGGCTGAACGCAGTTCAGACCGACACGCCATGTGAACGGTGGGCGGTCGTTTCCGGCCAGTTCCACGGCGACGCTCGTCACTCCGGCTACTACTGTATTTCAAAGAAATAGGGCATGACTCAGGGGAATAAGCCCGGTTGCGGTTTGTCGGTTGCCGCTATGGTTGACAGCGTGCCGGTGAACGTAGAAGATCGTCTACTGAGTGATGCGCTCGCTCAAGGCTATCGACAGCGAAACGAGGTACACTGTGAAAAGACTGATTGACCCCGCTTGCCCTTTGAAATCCGGCTTTACTTTGATCGAGTTGCTGATCGTGGTTGCCATCATTGGAATCCTCGCGGCCATCGCTGTGCCGAATTTTCTGAACGCCCGGTTGCGGGCGCAGATTTCCCGTGTCGAATCGGAGTTGAAGTCGGTCAACGACGCGTATCTGATGTATAACATGGACAATCAGAAGTGGCCTCCGCATATCGACGGTGATATAGCCCAACACCGATTTGTCACGACCCCCATCGCTTACTTGTCCACATCGATCGAAGACCCCTTCCAAAAGGAAGGCACAACGGATTCCCGAACCTTGGGCTGGTACAAAGGGCAGTACCATGAGGAGCCCGGCCGACAGATGATCAAAGAGTATTTCGGGACCCGCGACCCGGCGTCGATCCGGTACGGAAACCAGAATATCGGTGCGGCGTATTTCGCTCGCTCCGTGGGGCCGGACATGGACGCGGCGATGGAACGGACGGTCCCCTACGACATCACGAACGGCCTCAAGAGCCATGGGACGCTGGCGCGCGCGCTGTACGCAAGCCCGACGAGTGGGTTTCCCTTCTACCAAGGGAACCGGATGTGAGGATTTGAGTTGCCGTTGTTTACGGCATCGCTCGGGTGAAAGATTACTCGGGTGAAGGATCGTCTATTAGCTTACCCTGCAGCCAGAGAAGCCCACTGATACTGTCCCCTTCGTTTAGCCGATATCCATCTGTTAGCACGTTTTCGCCGATGTAGACGATCCCCTCTAACGCGGGCTCGGTAGGCAAGAGGGTTGTCTGGACTTTGAAGATTCTGATGTCGTCGAGCATGAATGAGTCGAGGGAATCGACAACACAGTGGTACTCCATGTCCTCTGGGTATTCGTCAGAAGTGGATGTTAGCGCGACGGTGCCCTCCGCGGGATGAGCAAGGGGAGGGATTAGCCCGTTCTCGCCGCGCGCAGGTTTTTCCCCGATTGCCTCGTAGAAATACTCGAGTGCGTCCTGATCGTCGGTCACGATCTCACAACCGTTCATGCACTGCACGGTGTAGGCGAGCCCGGAGAGTTCGAA
>CAYTDF010000252.1:6421-7127 GCA_964436365.1 uncultured bacterium
TTCTTGTAAAAACGCGTGTCAAAGAAAGCGAGTTTCTCACCCGCATCCGTCTTTCCGGCGACGACGCCTTCCAGTCCGCTGGGCCAAGGCAGGCTCTCGGTTATCACGACCGGTGTTTCGACACCTTTACACGGGCTGGGAAATCCAGAGACGAACCGTTTCTTCTTCGTTTTTGGAACGGCCTGATAGATGATCTGGACGCCCATATCCGTGCCCGGATAGATGCAAGAGTAGACTTGCGATTCGATCGGCTCGGCCGTCTCTGTCGACCGGGATACGGAACGGACTGTGTCGACCACCTGGCCTTCTTCGGTGCAAACGGAGATATAGTGCTCAAGAAGTTCCTCTATATCTTCGCGCAGACAGTGCCAGTGGTCACCGTGTCCCATGCTCGAGCCCCTCAGGGTTTTCTATTGGAGGTCAATTTCTCGCGAGTTCCAGAATCCGCGTACCCGCTGCGGGGACGGAGACTGTGCCGCCCCAATAGTTACCGTTCTCGCGGCGCAGCTCACCTGCGGCTGTGCCTCCACGCTCTTGAAGACGAACGCGGGTCTTTCCCGCTGTCGCAGTGTCGAGATGCCTCCGGTCGATCCGTATGGTGACCGTGCGTTCCTCATCGCTCACGTTGGCGAAGGCAAGAACGCGTTTGCCTTCGAGGGTTAGCCAGGCGCTTGCGTGCACGGCCGGTTCGGTGTGATCCGTTTCC
>CAYTDF010000253.1:0-6554 GCA_964436365.1 uncultured bacterium
CGATCGTAACCGTTCACGCAGGGAACGCCGACCATGAAGGCAGAAGAAGAAAAGAGGATGCGCCCATCCGGCAGATAACAGGCGTCGTAGTTGTCGACGTCCGTGTGCTCACCGGGAGTGACCTGACGTAACCCCTCGCCATCGGCTCCGATTTCGAAAATTTGCCAGCGGTCGTTGGTGCCGATTGAAGAGAAGAGCATCTTGTCGGCGTCGAAGTTTAGATCGACATCGCCGACAAAAACCGAGCCGGACGGACGGTACAATGTGCGCAAAGCGCCACCGGTGTGCAACGAGGAGAGCACGGCTATCTCATCATCGAAACCGCTTTGAGGCAGAGCGCAGTTGCTCTGCCAGTTCTGCACCAGACCCAACCTCGGGCTCTTGACGCTCCGTTGGACCAGCAAGATCTCTTCGAAATCCAACAGCGGATTCGCAAGCAGCATTTCCTGCGAGGTGGCGAGAATGTTGTCAACCTCTTGCAGGGCTTTTTCATCGCACCGTGTCAAAGCCTCACGGAGCTCCGGCAGACGCGTCTCCCAAGCGTCGATCTGACGGAGGTAGCCTTCCCCGGCTCGATAACGCTGTCCGAATGTGTCGGTGAGGTCTTGGACAGTCAATCGCAATGCCACCAGGTTCACGGTGTCGAGGCGCGCCCGGGCGGCACGATGTCGCTCACGCGTTTCGGCCGCTGTCTCGTATAGTCGCAACCAGCGGGGGTCGTTGGGCGACGCATTTTCTCGGAGCAGCTCTTCTAGTTGCCCGCGTACCTTTTCGCCAGCGCGTCCGACGATCTGCTTCTCGATCTCGACGTTGCCGGTGTTAGCGAACCAGGCAAGCATCGCCTCTGTGAAACCGTCGCGCTCGATCCAGCGAGCCTGGGTCGGGAAATCGGCTCCGATTTGTTGCCACAATTCGGCAGTCCACTCCGTCGCCGATCCGGCAGTCGAACCGGCCTGGGCGGAGAGTTTCTGTCCCGCTTTCTCCACATGCCTCAAGAGGGCGCGACGCGACGCGTGCATCGTTTCCGCCCAACCGGACTTGCGAACAAGTAGATTCGGTGGGATAGAGACAGACCATTTGGCGGAGAGGTACGATTGCACACGTTCACGTTCGCCTTCATCGAGAGATCGATCGTAAAGAAGAATCTCGGCGACGTCACCGTCCCATTCTTGGCCTTCCCCAAACCATCGGCCTATCCATAACGTATTCGTACGGTCTCCGATATTCGCCACGGGGGAGGTCCCAGCCCTAAGGCCATTGCGATAGAGCGTAAGATCGGTGTCGCGTTTGATCGCGCTGTAGATCTGAGTGCCGGTGCCTTTGGGTGAGAAACTCGAGCTCACACCCCGTCCCGCGCCCATTTCGAGATACAGGTTTCCGCTATTCTTTATGCCCAACGTCCACCAGTAGGCGGCCCCGCCGCCGAACCGGGTCCCGACGAGTCCGCGCCAGCTGTTCGTGGCATCGGCGTCCAGCGACGCAACGGCGAAGAGCGTCCAATCTTCGGTGGACCAATCCCGGACGACCGAATCGATCAGGCAATCGTCGCCATCGAATCGGAGCACAGCCCGGCCATTCAGAGCGCTGGGAACGCTTTTCGGTTGACGTTTGGGATCGCCCTGGACGGCGTGGTGACTCTCACCGGATTTATCGCGCCACTCGGCGACCGATACGCTGCCGGTATCCCAGTCGCTGGCATCCAGCCATAGAATACAGCCGGGTAGGTCGTGAGTCGGATTGAATTCGGCCCACCCAAACGTCGCCAGAACCAAGAATGCTGTAGCCGTGCTCAGAAGAGCGATCCAGTTCTTCATTGTGTGCCTCTCAACCGTACTCATTGGAGATCGGGAGAACTCTCCCGATTCGATGACGATTCTAACAAGAATGGGGAAGACGTGCGATGTGCGAGGAGGTGCATTCGCGCGAGTCAGACGACGCCTCGGTCGCGGAGTTGAAGCAGAGCGCGGCGAACCTCGCTCTCCATGCCAGGAGCGAGCCGGGACGGGAGTCCATATTCCCAGAAACTGACAACCTCGTAACCACCCTCAGGAAGCATCTCGGAGGTCGGTAGATACAATCCCGTCCCGTTGCAGTAGCCGAGAGGCAGAGTCATGCCATCCCCATAGAAGTCCTCGATAAACTTGCCCCACGGAGCGGTCGCCTCACCTTCGAGCCCCGCAATGCGCACATCTTTCCCGAGAGAGACGCCCTGCGCCGAGAGCGTTACCGCGTCCGGAAACGTGTATCCCCGGTCGAGACGTTCGAGTGACTTTGCAGCCCATAGGTAGCGCACGTTCTTGGCTCGCCGCTCCGGGGCGGTGTCGGCGACAATCGCCTCAAAGACGTCGCGGGATGGAGCCGGTTCGAGCGGCCACTGCATCTCGACCGTGGCGGTGCGTATCCGAGGTTCGACCTGACGCAATCCGTCCTTCAGCGCGGCGAGGGTCTCGTCGGCAACCATCGTCCCGGCTTCATCCATCAGGTCCCAGGTTCCGGGTTGCCACCGGTCGACGCCACCGCGGCCAATCACCAGAGGCTTCGCATCACCGCCAACCCCCTGGAGAAACATGCTGCACGCCGCGCCAAAGTGCTCGTCGAGCCGTTGCATGGCCGCCCCCGGATACTCGGCGGATATCTCAAAACCGGATATCATCGAAGGGTGGCAAGAAATGGAAAAGAGCAGACAGACCGGCTTTCCGTCCGTGTCTTGGAGCAGACAAAGAGGCAATTTATCGTAAGCATAACCGCCGGGATTTGGGCGATTCTCGATACGACCGTCATCCATCCTTCTGCGCCGGTTCATGGGCAGAGCCGAGCGAGTGGCACCGGTCCAGAGAGTGGCTTCGCGCATGGATTTGCGAGACTGCGTCGCCGCAGCGACGGTCGCGCGTTCGAGTTGGTTGAGGTAGTCGCGATCCGACATTTCATAGCCCGCGGAATACCAGGTACCGACCGATGGACCAACATGATTGTGCGAAGTGTTCATCAGGATCTGCCGGGGATGCAGATCGAACAGACGACCGATTGCGCCTTTGTAGCGATTGGTCTCTTCGCGGCCAAGAAAGCAGAGGTCGTAACTCAGGATGAGCGCCCTCTCGTCCACCTGTTCGAGCGACAACGCGCGAACGTAGAGTTCGTCGTGGACGCCTTCGCAACCATGATCCATGTCGCGCGTGCCAAAACCCATCATCGTGGTGCCCAAAGGAGGCGTAATGTCCACACGAGCAAACCCCGCGTTCAGGGTCATTCCCGGCGCGGTGGAGGCTGAATGAACGCGGCGGGTGCTGAACGCGCTCGCACCCAAGGCGGTTGCGGTGGTTCCAAGAAAGGCACGTCGTTTCATTGCGGTTGGCTCTCGTTTCACGATTTGGGGCGGGCGGAAAAGCCCCGTCGGCTCCCATGCCATTCGGATGACAGGATGCGGTCATCAGACGCCCAAGAGTATCGTAACACAAATGAGACGCGCTCTGCACACGCACCCACGCAGACCGACCCGCGCGCGCCGGCCTAACAGGTTGTTACACAAAGATAGAACTTGTGCTAGCATCGAGAGTGGATTCGAGACGCGGTCCGAAGTTCACCGAACAGTCCAGATCAAGGAGACGTAAGATCTGTATGGATAAGAGAATCGCCACCATCGCGTACCTCTGCCTGTTGTTGCCACTGGTCTCAACGTTCGCCCTTGGAGGCGAGGAGACAAGAGCGCCGCTGCCACGTTTCAGCGCGCAGGAAGCGCATCAAGGTGTGGCGGTCGACGAGAAACACGTGTACGCCATCGCCTCGCGGGCCATCGGCAAGTACGACAAGTACACTGGAGCAATCCTGAAGCGTTGGGAAGCCTCGGAAGAGGAACCCCTGATTCATCTGGATAGCGGAGTCGTTGTCGACGGCAAACTTTACTGCGCTCACTCCAACTTCCCCGGCCTTCCGATGACGAGTTCGGTGGAGGTTTGGGATTGCGAGACGATGCGCCACGTGGGTAGTCACAGCTTCGGGATCGCGTGGGGCTCGTGCACGTGGATCGACCGACACGACAAACACTGGTGGGGTGTTTTCGCCCATTACCAGAGCGGTCAAAATGGAGGCCATCCAGGCCGGGACAACTCCTGGACAGTCTTGCTGAAGTTTGACGACACCTGGCGGCCGCTGGAATCGTGGGTCTTCCCCTCGGAGATCGTGGAGCGTTTCGAGCGGCACAGCTGTTCGGGCGGTTCATGGGGAGCCGATGGGCTCCTCTATTGTACGGGACACGATGCGCCTGAGGTCTACGTTATGAGACTCCCCAAGGCGGGCTCAATTCTCGAATCGGTCGATGTACTTCCTTTCAGAAATCACGGTCAAGGAATCGCCTTCGACCGTTCGGTCCCACGGCGTCTGTACGGAATCGTTCGTCAAGAGAAACTCGTCGTGAGCGAAGAACTCCCGTTGCCGAAAGAGTGAGCGACCCTAGAAATCGGCCAATCGAAACAGGAAACAGAACTATCCTACCAACTACACAGGTGTGAAAATGAGCGGTACAAACCAGCGGAGTTCAGACAAGCCTTTTGCATCACGACTCATTCGTTTTGCCTTGGTATTCACGGTCATCCTGTGCAGCGGCGGCTTACTACAAGTCGTAGCCGCCGAGCCGGTTGCGTGGCCCGAGCGCGCCCAGGAACTTCGCCAGAAGATCGCGACGGTCCTTACCCTGCCCACCGAACGGATTGCTTTGGACGCGGTGATCCATCGGAGCCGACAAGAAGCAGAGTTCACAGTCGAATCGCTCACCTACGCCAGCGAGCCGGGCTCGCGCGTCACAGCCCTGCTGTACCTTCCCAAAGGCACCCAGTCACCGGTACCGACGGTGGTTTTGGCCTGTGGGCACGGCGGTTCGAAATCGTGTTTCTACGCACAATACGCGGGGCAGCTGTATGCGAAGCAGGGGTTCGCGTGCTTTATCCCCGACACCATCGGTGAGGAGGAGCGCGAAGCGAGCGGCCGGATGGGAGCACGAGGCCACGACCTCTATCCACTAAAGGAGAAGAATCCAGAGTTCATTCATACGCAGATCAAACGGAGCGTGCTAGGGAAGATCGTGTGGGATCTGATGCGCGGCATGGACTATCTCGAAACCCGTCCGGAAGTGGACGGAGAACGTATCGGCATTGCGGGGTATTCGCTCGGCGGGACCTCGGCCGGATGCGTGGCAATGCTGGACGACCGCGTCCGGGCCACCCTGATCTGCGGTTGGGTGTTTCGGGCGCGCTATGCCGTGGCGAGCAAATACTGCACGCGGCTGCCCCATGGAGCGTTCAACGCCATCCTGAGTTACGATGAACTGACGGCGCTTGTAGCCCCCCACGCACCCACGCTGTATATGTGCGGGATGAAAGACGATGTTATCGATTCGGACGAGGACGGCGCGGCGGTGGTGCGCGACCTGACCGCAAACGTTACCGGCGCAAAGCGCATTCTTGCGGATGCAGGCATCCAAGGCACCATCGAGACCGAACTGGTTCCAGGTTCCGGCCATCGTCCCTTTTTCCTCTCCCATCGCGGGGTTTCATGGATACGGAAATATCTGATGCGGCCCACCGAACGGCGCGTTCTTCCCGAGAAGACGATCGCCTTTGGAGAGTGGGTCGACTCACAAGGTCAACAGATCGAAAGACTGTATAATACAGAGAGGAACGAACGAGGCTTGATCGCGGTCGATTGCGGTGCGGTCCTGGTCGACCGGAAGGTGTTGGCCTGCTTCCCGAATCGCTCAGAGCCCGCGCCCGAATATACGATGCAGGGCTGGATCGCGACCGAGGTCGAGAACGCCAAGAAACGGCCGACGAAGTCACATCTGAAACGATGGCTTGGACCACAGAACTGGACCCGCGACAGCGAGGGACCGATTGTTTCTCTCGGGAAAGAGGGCGCGTTCGACGATACGCATCTGTTCGCGCCCGCGGTGGCGCTGGAGAATGGCCGGTTTCAACTTCTGTATTGCGGTTCGCGAGGCCGGGTCGAGGATCGGATTTTTAAGCTGGGGCTATCAACCGGTTCGGATGGCATTCATTTCATAAAATCGGAGGCATCGCCTATTTACACGTTTGGCGACGGTCGTCACTCTGTGCTCACCCCAACGTTCCTGTGTGGAGATGACGGCGTGACCCTTCGCGAAGACGGTATGCTCCGGCTCTGGTTCTCGGCGGCCGACCTGACTGCGAAGAATCCACCGCACAGCCTGCGGCATTGCACGGGCAAGAGTGTGTCGACGCTTTCCAAACCTTCAGACGCACTTCTGGAAAATGCGTACGCCCCGACGGTCATCAAAGACGGGGACGCATATAGAGTTTGGTACAGCGATGTGAGCGCCGAACCCTGGACGATCCGCCATGCCTACAGCCACGACGGCATTGAGTGGCACGAGACACCCGGGCCGGTTATCAAGATCGATCAAGACTGGGAAGAAAGACGCCTCTTCTATCCGACAGTGGTGAAGAGCGAGGGTGTCTATCTGATGTGGTACGGCGCGTACTGGACCGGGCACGATCAGATGACCGCGTTGGGTTGTGCGGTGAGTC
>CAYTDF010000253.1:6564-7127 GCA_964436365.1 uncultured bacterium
GGATTGATCTGGTACAAACACCCGCAGAATCCGGTCTTTCGCCCAGACCCGAGCCGTTCATGGGAATCGCATTACACCACCAGCCAATCCGTCATGCGTCTGCAAGACGGGTCGTGGAGGATCTGGTACGCGACTCGCAAAGCGCCACCACATGTCAATAAGTATTTTGCGGCCGGAACCGCGTCCTGGCCGGGTCCCGCGCGATGACTCGAGTGCGGCGTCACTCCGTTTTGAGGATCGTTTGTGCGATTCCCTCGACCGCAAGTGATCCAACCGCGCTTCGCCGTGCGGCAGAGATCGCTTGTCATGAGGCACTAGTGAAATGGAAACGTTCAATCAAATCTTGGCGCAGTTGTCTGAGGCTAATCGCTTTGCATCCGCTGCAAATCCACACTGTCGCCGCCTAGCCGTCGTGTTGCTCGACAACATTGTCGAACTCCAGCTAAAACGCAAATGTGACGTGGAGTTTTGGGGCGACAAGACAACATGGTATTCGGGCACACGGAAGTATAGTCGCAAGAAACGCAAATGTGTTTCTCGTAATCACACAGACTTGTTGGATT
>CAYTDF010000254.1:0-7098 GCA_964436365.1 uncultured bacterium
GGCGTACCGATCTACGTCCACTATTTCTATTCGCGAATTATGAAGCGTGTGGAACTGATGGGGTTCGACAAGCGTTACGAAAGCAATGTCGACTCGCTGGGACGGATAAGTGCGCGGGACCAGATCGCGCTGGAAAAGGTCGACCCGAGTTACGTGATCGTTGGGAACATACCGCTCGTCTTGCGTGAGAGTTTTCTGACAGACGTGATTGAAATGGGCGAGTCGGTGGTCAACGAGAGTTTGAAACTCACGCCCAAGGGACTGTTCGGCCCGTTCTGTCTCGAGATGATTGTGACTCCCGAGAAGGAGTTCATCGTCTTCGAAATATCGGCTCGGATCGTGGCGGGAACAAACCCTTATGTGAACGGTAGCCCTTACACTGACATTCTCTGGGAGGAGCCGATGTCGACGGGGAGACGCATCGCGCGTGAGATTCGCGTGGCTTTCCAAGACGACCGGTTGGCGGATGTCTTAGATGGTTCGTTCCAAGGTCTATCGCTGTAAACTGAGCTCCTCTTTCCACTCGGCCAAGAGACGAAGCGAAGGAAGTTGTTGAAGACTCATGCTCAATCCGATCAAACCCCAAGTTGACGAAACACTCTCCGGTTACGACCTCGACAATCTGACGATAGCCACGCTGGGAGGCCACAGTGGTCTCGATGTTTGCCGGGGCGCCAAGCGCGCGGGTTTCCGAACGCTGGCCGTCTGTATGCGCGGCAGAGAGAAGACGTACACCGAATACTATCGTTCTCGCAATGGCAAGGGCTGTGTGGACGACGTTATTCTTGTCGACCACTTCCGCGATATCGTACGCGATGAGGTCCAAGAAGAGTTGCGCCGCAAGAACGCGATCATGATTCACAATCGTTATTTTTGGGTCTACTGTGACTGGCTGGATACCGAAAGGCGATTCAGTATTCCCATCTATGGGACACGTACGATGTTGAAACTCGAGGAGCGCGACGTTCCGGGGAATCAATACGAACTCCTTAACCAAGCGGGGATTCGCATTCCGAGGATTTATGACTCCCCGGATGAGATCGATCGGCTCGTGATCGTGAAAGTAGCGGAGGCTTCCCGTGGGTACGAGCGGGCTTTCTTCTATGCCGCCTCTCCCGATGACTACCGCAAAACCAGCCAGGAAATGTTACATAAAGGGATTATCACCGAGGATGCGTTTTCGAAGGCTGTGATTGAGGAATATATCGTCGGCGTCCATGTCAATTTCAACTATTTCTGGTCGGTGATCGAGGAAGAGTTGGAGATCATGGGCACGGACACACGGCGACAGACCAACCTCGACGGACTCCTGCGCCTTCCCGCGCCCCAGCAAGAGGAAGTGTTGAAGTATCTGGAGCCCAAGTACATCGAAAGCGGGCATATCGCGTGCACTACGAAAGAATCCATCATCGAGAAGATCTTCGAGATGGGTGAGAAGTTTGTCTCCACAACCCGGAAAGTCCACCCCCCCGGCATGATTGGACCGTTTGCGTTGCAGTGCGCGATTTCGGCGGGACCGCCGAAAGAAGAAGCGGTCGTCTTTGACGTTTCGATGCGCATTCCGGGATCGCCGTCAACGATCTTCACGCCGCACAGCAGCTACCTGTATGGGGATTCGATCAGCTATGGAGACCGGATCGCTATGGAGATTGCCGCCGCGCGCGACCAGGGGCGGCTCACGGATATCTGCACCTAGCGTGTTGCGGTGTTCCTCGAACGGGTTGCCGCTTGCCGCATCTACTGGGGCGGCCAAAGTCCCAAGGTTTTTTCGCCAAACACCTGCGCCTCATAGACGAAGAGCTCTGTTCTGGAGTCGCGCCATACGTCCAGGTCCAGCCCCGCCTTGTTGCAGGTCTGTTGCAGGAATGTTTCACGATCCCAGCCATGTTCGGCGGCCACTTGCGGCAGCAGAGTCCCCGAACGTTGACGACCGAACCTATCGTAGCCGGTGATATACAGCCCGTGCCGTCCGGGTTCGACCTGACCTGGATCCTCGATGCGGCGCATCGGGGTCAAGACGGACACCTCAAGATCGATACCGGCCAATTCCATCTCCTGGACCGGCGAGAAGCGTGGGTCGTGCGCCGCCGCCTCGCGGGCCATAACCGGGACGAGTTCTCCGAGAGGAGCCCCGCCTGCCTCGAAACGTCCCAGGCAGCCTCGAAGTCGGCCGGCGCAGTGGAGGCTCACAAACAGCCCCCGCTCGAACTTCAGAAAAGCCTCGTCGCCGAGGAGGGGGAGCGGCTCGTTCCGTAGCCCGGAGGCGATGGAACGTCTCGCCGCGCGGAGAAGTTCCCGCTGCTGCTCCTCGTTGAGGAGTGTTTCCGAAGGCCCGCTCAGTTGGGATTCGGCATCCTCTTCGCTGTAGATCGCCAACACGCCGTACCCCACCACACGGCCACCGGTTTCATGCATGGGGACCACATCGCCGGAATTCCGATACGCGACAACGTCCGCTGAAGTGGCTCCCAGCGCCTTGGCGGTCTCAAGTGCGGCGTATACGGCTCCCTTGGCGCAGAGCGCGCAATCATGGCCAGAGAAACTCGATTCAGTTAATTCTATATCTGAGCGTATTTCTTCTAGGTTTAGTGTCTTGAGGGTGTTAAGGGTCTTGCTGTCGACGCGTCTTGCATTCTCACCGCTTTGGAAATGGCTCATATCCGATGAGCCGACCACGAGAACGCGCTTCTCGGGGGTCGCTTGGATGGCCGCCGCGACCGCATGACCGAGTTCCGCACACGTTTCGGGATCGTCGGCTTGAAGCAGGATCTCCACTATCTTTGCGTCTGGCAGTGCCACTTGGATGAATGGAATCTGGACTTCGACGGAATGCTCTTGCGCGTGGGGTTGCGCCTGGTAGGTCAGCCAGGGGAGGCGCTCGCGGATGGAGGCCACCAAATCTGTATCCACTACGGCCATGCCCAGCGGGGTTTGGTAGCGTTCCGCTTCCAGAATCGATGCTCGGCAGGGGACTCGATGCGAGAGCCCGAACAGGACGACGGTATCGATGGGCTGCCCCTCTACCAGGCAGTACCCATGTCCTGCCGCGGCACCGGAATAGAAATGCGCCGCGTGCGGCACCATCATGGCCACGACACGCTTGTCTGGGGGAGGGATCTCGGCTTTGTCGATGTGAGCCCGGACCTCCGAGCGCAGTTCCTCGGGGTCCTTGCTGTAGAACTGTCCAGCAACGGCTGGTTTCTTGATTCCGGCCATGGTTCGCCTACTTTCCTGCCTATGCGCAAGGAGAACGGCCCGGTGGTGGCACGCGTGCCGTCTTCAGACGGCGGCATGAATCAGATCGCGTCGTCGATCCGCAATCCTGCGGCAGGACCGTTGGGATTGGCGTGAATTACCCGTCCACCGACGACTGTTGCAGAGACCTGTCCTTTCACGTCCCATCCGTCAAAAGGCGTGTTACGCGACTTGCTGTAGAATCGGTCTTTCTCGATTTTGCCGGTATTGGCAGGGTCCCAGAGGACGATGTCGCCCGCACGGCCCGGCTTCAGTGTGCCCTGACTGAGGCGCAGTATGCTCGCTGGCGCGGTGGTCATGCGCTGAATGAGTTGGAGCGGTGTGAAGCCCTCTTCTTCCACGAGGTACGTGAACAGCAAAGGCAGTGTCGTCTGCAAGCCGAGAATACCGAAAGGCGTGCGGTCGAACTCCTGGTTCTTTTGCCCCTGGGTGTGTGGCGCATGATCGCTGGCAATGGCGTCGATTGTGCCATCGCGCACGCCCTCAATGAGCTCCCTGCGGTCTTGTTCCGGCCGCAAGGGAGGATTCATCTTGGCGTCGGTGTCGTAGTCGTTCAGAACCTCTTCGGTGAGGAGCAGGTGGTGGGGGGTGACTTCCGCGGTGACTTTGACGCCGCGCTTCTTGAAATAGCGAATCATGTCCACCGATTCCGCGCAGCTCATGTGGGCCAGGTGGAGCTTACAGCCCGTCTGTTCGGCGATGATGCAATCGCGCGCGACGTGGGAGATTTCCGCTTCTCTCGGAATTCCCGGGAGGCCAGTCGCGGTGCTGACGTGCCCCTCATTGATGACGCCGTCTTCGGAGAGGTCGGAATCCTCGCAATGGGCGATGATCGGGACGTCGAACAGCGTGGAGTACTGCATGGCGCGGCGCATGAGCATCGCGTTCATGACTCCGTAGCCGTCGTCGGAGAAGGCCACCGCACCTGCCGCGACCATCTCGCCCAGATCGGCCATCTCTTTGCCTTTCAGCCCTTTGCTGATTGCGCCGACCTGAAAGACGTTAACCACGCCTTCGCTTTGGGCGGTCCGCATGACGTACTGCACGCCGGTCTTGTTGTCGATCACAGGATTGGTGTTGGCCATGGCCACGATCGTTGTGAATCCACCGGCGGCCGCTGCCTGTGTCTCTGTGGCGATGGTTCCTTTGCTCTCTTGACCCGGCTCGCGCAGATGCACGTGCATGTCGATCAGCCCGGGCATGAGCCACAGACCTTTGGCGTCGACGATGGTCTCACCATCCGGCGCCAACTGGGGCCCAACCTCCACGATCTTGCCGGAAGCGATCCGGATATCGCCCTGTTTGTCTGTCGCTGCGACGGGGTCGAAGATGGTTGCGCCGCGTATCAGGAGTCCGTTGGTCATCTTCGTCATCTTTCGGTTTCTTGTGCGGTCTTGCCGACGGCTATGCTTGTTCCGCCTCGCTCCAGAGGAGGTCCGTATGTTTATGATGAATCTTCGGCTGGCGGTCGCCCCAGGCCAGTGAGTAGAGGATGGCCATACGAACCGCGACACCGTTTGTGACTTGCTCGGTGATCACGGAGTTGGGGCCGTCGGCGACCGAACTGGCAATCTCGACACCGCGGTTCATCGGCCCGGGGTGCATGATCAAGACGTCCGGCTTACAGCGCGCCAGACGCTCGGGGGTCATTCCGAACAGAATGTTGTACTCGCGAAGGTTGGGAAAGAAGAAGTTGCTCATTCTTTCCTGCTGGATACGGAGGATATTGACCACATCCGCGCCGTCGATGGCCTCGTCGATGTTGTCGTAGACCTTCACGCCGAACTCCTCGACTCTATCTGGGATGAGGGTTGGCGGCCCTACAAAGCGGACCTTCGCTCCCATGGTCAGGAGGCCCCACATATTCGATCGCGCCACCCGGCTGTGGCGGATGTCGCCCACGATGGTGACTGTAAGCCCCTCGATCCGCTCTTTGTGTTCACGGATTGTGAACATATCGAGTAGGGCCTGGCTGGGATGTTCGTTCCAACCGTCCCCGGCGTTGATCACTGGAATATCCAGATGCCGGGCGAGGTGGTGGGGTGCTCCGGTCGAACTGTGCCGCATCACCACGAAATCGGCGCCCATGACGCGGATCGTGGTCGCGGTGTCCACCAGGCTCTCACCCTTCTTTACGCTACTCGCCGCTGCCGTGACGCTGACCGTGTCTGCCGAAAGGCGTTTTGCAGCCATTGAGAAGCTGTTCGTGGTTCGGGTGCTCGCTTCGTAGAAGAGAAGGAAAACGACTTTTCCGCGTAGCGTGGGGACTTTCTTCACGGAGCGGGTGTGAACCTCTTTCATGCCTCGGGCGATGTCGAGGATACGCTCGATTTTCTCCCTAGAGACGCCCCTCAAGCCGAGAAGGTGTCCTTGATCCAACGGTGCGGGTGCTGGGGGTTTGGGTCTCATCGTGACTCCACAAGATGAACGGCGTCTTCGCCGTCGACTTCGGTGAGCAGGACATCCACTTTGTCGTCGCGGCGTGTGTGGACCTCACGGCCCACATGATCCGGCGCGACGGGGAGTTCACGGTGACCGCGGTCGATCAATGCCGCCAGCCGAACCCGGCTGGGCCTCCCGAGGTCACAGAGCGCGTTCAAGGCGGAACGTACCGTTCTTCCAGTGAACAGGACATCGTCAATCAGGGTAATGGGACGACGATCCACCGTGAAGTGGATTTCCGTGCTTCTGACCATGGGGGCCACACCCTGGAGTTCCAGGTCGTCCCGGTATAGCCCGATGTCGAGCGCGCCGACTTGGACCTCGGCTCCACGCAAGGCCGAGATCATTTTGCCAAGACGCTCCGCGAGATAGAAACCACGCGTACGGATGCCGACCAGCGCCAGGTCTCCATCACGGCCGTGAGTCTCCCACATTTCGTGGGCGAGACGCTGGAGCGTTCGTTCGACGTCTTGGGTGTCTAAGAGGGTTCGTTCTTTTGAGCGTTTCTGATCCACGAGGTTACCGCCTCAACTTCTTCTGGAAGTGGTGCTTCAAACGTCATCTTTGCGCCGTCCGCCGGATGGTACAAGGATAGGGATGACGCATGGAGTAGGAGTCCTGTCACAGCCCGGATTTTCCCATGGAGCCGACCCCGGTATGTATGCGATCGATAGAGATCGTCGTTGGCCACCGGGCAGCACACATGCCGGAGATGAACCCGAATCTGATGTGTTCGGCCGGAGTGAGGCACCGCCTCCACGATGGCTAGGTTCTCGCGACGGGCCAACACGTGAAACGTCGTCTGTGCGGTGCGCCCTCCCGCGATCACGGCCATGCGTTTCCGGTCTTGTGGGTCGCGACCGACAGGTTTGTCGACTTCTTTGCGATCCCAGCCGGGGCCGCCATCAACCACCGCAATGTAACGCTTTTCCGTTCGGCGATCGTGGAACTGTTCGGAGAGATTCTTGTGCGCGGCGTCGTTCTTAGCGACCACCAACACTCCACTGGTACCCTGATCCAGTCTGTGGACGATCCCCGGGCGGAGCACGCCGCCGATGGACGAGAGTCCACCTCCGGAGTTCTCCATGTAATAGAGCAGCCCGTTCACCAACGTACCACTTCGGCGGGAAGGCGCTGGGTGCACACAGAGGTCGCCGGGCTTGTCGAGCACGAGCATATCCCGGTCCTCATGGAGGATGGTGAACGGTATGTTTTCCGGTTCTATGTCCGATGGAACCGGATCAGGCAGTTCGATTTCGACAATTTCGCCTGGCACGACGCGCTGGCTAGGTCGCTTGACCGGCTGTCCCGCGATCAAGACGCCTCCATCGCGAATAAGCCGTTGTGCACACTGCCGAGAGAGTTCCTGACCGCTCCTTGCGAGATAGGCGTCGATCCGCA
>CAYTDF010000255.1:0-7090 GCA_964436365.1 uncultured bacterium
GAAAGCCCACATTCGGGATTTTAAGGAGCGCCACAGCTACACGGGAACGTATCCTACGCCGCTGCCCGACGACGCGTACTGCGATAATTGGATCGGTCAGAACGGTCTGCAACTGATGCAGGCGTTCCCGAAGGATAAGCCATGGCACCTGGTTGTGAACTTCACCGGACCTCACAACCCCATGGATGTGACCCAGTCCATGCATCCCTGGTATCGAGATGTCGACTTCCCCCAACCCAACCGTAACACCCAGTACGACGAAGCCACGCACGTGGCGATTCGCCGCAACTACTCGGCGATGGTCGAGAACATCGACCGTTGGCTGGGTATCTATATCGAGCGATTGCGACAGCGCGGAGAACTCGAAAACACTCTCATTGTCTACAGCAGCGATCACGGAGAGATGCTCGGCGACCACGACCTTTGGGGGAAGAGCAAGCCCCACCAACCCTCGGTCGGTGTTCCGTTGGTCATGGCCGGCCCCGGTGTGATTCCCAGAAGCGAGTGCGACGCGTCCGTCAGCATGATGGATTGCGTGGCGACGTTTTTGGAGTGCGCGGGGGTGCCGCGGCCGGAAACCATGGACAGCCGATCTTTGTGTCCGATATTGAGTGGGAAGAAGGATTCGGTGCGGAGCATCGTGCGTTCTGGCTTGGGGAAGTGGCGCGTGGTGTCTGACGGGCGTTACAAGCTGATACGGGGATATGAGAAGGCTGACGGGCCGATGTTGTTCGATCTGTGGAACGATCCGCTCGAAAACGAGAATCTCCACAAGACGCGCCCCGCCGATGTGAAACGCTTAGAGGCCCATTTCATCGAATCCGTACCGAGCGCTTGAGGCGAATTCTCCTCCGCTGGGGGTTGACATTCAGGCTTGTGTCGACGAATATGTTGTACCCAACGAAACCTGGAGGAATGGCTCGTGCACAGAGTGGTGAACGAATGGAAAGACCGACGCGCCCGCGAGCGGGCGTTCACACTGATCGAGCTTTTGATTGTCGTGGCCATCATCGGAATCCTGGCTGCGATCGCCGTACCGAATTTCCTGAATGCGCAGATGCGGGCGAAACTGGGTCGCGTCTATGCCGATCTGCGTACCGTCGGTAACGCGGAAGAGATGTACAGGATCGACGCGAACGTCTATCCGGGAGGCGACCTCTGGCTGACGAGCGAGTGGTGGGAGAGACACACCTACCGCTTTCATGTTCTGACGACGCCGATCGCCTATCTGGGCACAGTCCCGATCGACGCGTTTCAGACCGCCACGCCCCAGGCTGCAAACTCGGACCTGGGCTCTATTTGGGATGGGGGCTTTGTCTATGACGACGCCAGCCGGACCAACCAGACGCTCGATGTTTATGGCGAGAACTTCCTGTATACCGTGCGTAGCCCCGGACCGGCGCTCGATTGGTCACTCGCCCACGCGTCGTATGTCGGCTATTACGCGTCGTCCAACGGTTTGCGCAGCAAAGGGGTTATCGCCTGGATGGGACCAGGTGGAACGATTTATTGAGGGCGAGGCTTTCCCCATCCACCTCGCCGACCCTTGCCCACAGCGCCCTCCGAATGCTCCCAATTCAAATAAGCGGGTCATGCCCGTGTAGGTCGTGTGCTCAGACTTTCGGAACCTGAATCGACTTTTGGGAGAACTTCCGGAAATGTGGTAGACTCACGAAACATGACTCTATCTAGGGGATGCTTATGGAACTCTATGGCCTGCATATCATTGACGCCGTTCTCATCGTGGTTTACCTGTTGGGGATCACCGCGATCGGACTGAGTGTCTACAGCCGCATCAAATCGTCGACCGACTATTTCATGGGTGGGCGCCGTTTCGGCAAGTTATTCATGATCTTCTTCTCGTTTGGCGCGGGGACCCACACCGACCAAGCCGTCAGCGTCGCCTCGAAGACCTACACCAGCGGTCTGGCGGCGATCTGGTACCAGTGGCTGTGGCTGTTCTGTACGCCTTTCTATTGGCTGATCGCTCCACTCTTGCGGCGGTTGCGCGCCTTGAGCATGGCCGAGTTCTTTGAAGTACGGTACGGCGTGAGCCTTGCGGTCTTCTATTCCATCATGGCTTTCTTGACCAACGCCGTGACCGTGGGGACGATGCTGCGCGGCGCGGGTGAGATCATCGCGGCCGTTACGGGTGGCCAGGTTCCTCTGATCGCGTCGGTGGGCGTCATGACGGTCCTGTTTGTGGTGTACGGTGTCGCCGGTGGATTGATGGCCGCGGTCATCACCGATCTGATCCAGGGGATCTTGACAGTGATTCTTTCCTTCATCCTGCTGCCGTTCGCGTTGGACGCAGTGGGTGGGTTTAGTGGATTGCACCAAGCGATCGACGACTCGAGTGTTTTCAGCCTCGTCAATAACGACATCACCGTATTCTTCGTGCTGATGATGGTCGTGAACGGCATGTTCTCCATCGTGGCTCAACCGCACGTCATTCAGCTATGCGGGGCGGGGAAGACCGAAATGGACGGCCGTGTCGGATTCACCTACGGCAACTTCATCAAGCGTTTCTGTACGGTGGCTTGGTGTCTGACCGGGCTTTGCGCCATCGTGATGTATCCGAACCTGGGTACCGAGGGTAATCCCTCTCCCGACCAAGCTTTTGGCATGGTTGCCCGTGACCTCTTGCCCAAGATCGCGCCCGGTTTACTGGGCATCTTTATCGCGTCCATGTTGGCGGCGGTGATGAGTTCTTGCGATGCGCTTATGAACGCCTCCGCGGGTCTACTCACCCTTGGCGTCTATAAGCCGCTGGTCGCGCGCGGTAAGTCTTACAATGAACTGTTCGTCGGTCGTCTCGCGTCTTTGCTTCTGGTTGCTATCGGGATTCTCATCGCTTTCGCGCTGAAGGACGTTGTACAAGGCATCGAGATTATGTGGCGTATCACCGGCATGTTGGGGATCGCCGTCTGGCTGGGGATCTTCTGGCGGCGAGCGACGCTCTTGGGCGGTTGGGTCGCGGCGCTCTCGGCGTTCGGCGTCTTGCTTTTGACGTCGTGGGGTACTTTCGTGCAGTGGTTGAACGAGCACGGTGGCTCCTTCTTCGTCACCATGCGCGGCGAGGATATGATCTTCAAGCTGCCTTGGCAGATGCTCTCCTATCTCTGCACCGGCGTGATTCTCGGGATCGTCGTCAGTTTGTGCTCTCGGCCCCGGCGGGAAGAGGATCTACGCGACCTCTTCACCTGTATTCGGACGCCGGTTATGGGTGAAGAGACGGTCGAGCAGTCGTGTGTCATGCCTAAAGAGGCGACGGAGCAGACGTTGCCGAAATTGATCGATCACCCCGACTGGGAAATCCCCCGCTTCAATCGAACCGATATCGTCGGATTCGCGGTTACCTGGGTCTGTGTCGCGGCCATCATCGGGCTGGTGATGTTCCTGGCGAGGATCGGCGCGTGATGGGGAACCTGCCGCTGTCTCGGTGTCGTCATGTGGGTAAACTTCTGAACGATAGTCCGGTCGATGGAATCCACCGCGCGTGACGCGGTGGACGTCTCGCGCGTTCTTGTCGGCAGTTAGGACGAGACTCCACGCATGAGTCTCCGCGATCCTATTCGCAGCAAATCGAGGTACGACGATGGACCCACAGAAACTCAACCAGGAAGCCAAGAGACTCCGCGAATCCGCCGCAAACGCTTATCCCCAACCTTTGGGCTCAGTCATGAGTTTCGGGTTTGGCGATCGTCTGGGGCTTGCGACGCCGGGGCATATCGCCGCGCTGAGAGCGTACCGGCCGAAGGGATTGATGCCGGTTTTCGCGCAGCAATCCATCCGCGAACTGGTGCGCACGGGCCGGACGGCGCAAGAAGTGATCGACGCGGCGACCGTCGCTGTCCACCGCGCTGGCTGGACCGAGCCTTGGGGCGCGGACGCCGACCATCTCAAGACCGAGGCCGATATCCAACTGACCTACGATGCGGGCTTCACCATGTTCACGCTCGACCCATCCGACGCAATCGACGGCCGGGGCGCGGAGATGAACGGTAAAGAGCTGGTCCGAGAGTTTGACGCGCTCTTTGCCTCCAAGGCCGACCGGAAGACGTATCTGGACCGTTACGCGGGCGGCGAAGTCGAGTTCGATACCGGTGAAACGTTGTTCGTATCCGAAGAAGAGACGCGCCGTGTGGCGGTCATCTATCTTCGTGCCATCGGCCGAATCGTCAGTCTGGCTCGGTACTTGGAATCGATCTGGAAAAAAGAGCAACGGTTCGATCTCGAAATATCGATCGACGAGACAGAGACGCCGACCACCCTGGAAGCGCACTGGATTATCGCCTCGGAACTGGACCGGGCCGGTATTCGTTTCGACTCGCTGGCTCCCCGGTTTGTGGGACGGTTCGAGAAGGGGGTGGATTATCGCGGTTCGATCGACGAACTCGAACTCCACATCGCCGCGCACGCGAAGATCGCGAGCACGCTGGGGCCCTACAAGCTCAGCCTCCATTCCGGCAGCGACAAGTTTTCCGTGTACCCCATGCTCGTGGAGTACGCCGGGGATTCTGTGCACGTCAAGACAGCGGGGACATCGTACCTCGAGGCACTACGTGTTGTCTGTCGCAGAGACCCGGCTCTGTTTCGGGAAATTCTGGCGCTGTCCGAACAGGTCTTTGTGACCGCGCGCGACACCTATCACCTGACGACTGATGTCCGCAAGATCCCGAGCGGTAACGACGTGACCGACGCCGAACTCGAGAACGAGTTTCTCCCCGCGCCGCAACGGGACGATGCCCGGCAGATGCTGCACGTCGCATTCGGCGATATCTTGAAGGATCCTGACCTGGGTACGCGGGTGCGAACGTTGTTGGAGGCGAATGAGGCCGAACACGCCGCCTGTCTGGAGGCTCACTTCGTCAAACACCTGTCCGGGCTCATCTAATCGACTTCGGTGCGGCGTGCGAGTTCTTGGAACCTGCGCGACTCGAGGGAAAGACGGCCCACTGACCTTGGACCCGTGGAGGATAAGAGAATGGCTAAGAAATCGAAGACGGCGAATCCAGCCGTCACCTTGAAGAAACTACCCAAGACCGTGGCGAAACTGATTGCACGTCAGCCCGTGGTCGACCTGCATACACACACCTATCCGCCGGAATTCGGGCCTCTGAATTTGTGGGGGATCGACAATCTGCTGACCTATCATTATCTCGTTGCCGAGGTTTTTCGGTGGGCTCCCGAGATCGAGCCCGCAACCTTCTTCGACTGGTCTGTCAGCGAGCGAGCGGATCTGATTTGGCAAAAACTCTTTGTGGAGCATTCGCCTGTTTCCGAAGCCTGTCGAGGTGTGCTGACGGTCCTGCAAAACTTGGGGATCGACACGGAGAAGCGAAGCCTGAAAGCGATTCGTAAGGCTTTCGCAAACCTGACCTCCAAGAAGAAGGGGGGGCTGGAAGCCTATGTCGACCGCATTTTCAGCGTTGCCGGGGTCAGCGAAGTCGTGATGACCAACGACCCGTTTGAATCGGTCGAACGCGGCTATTGGGATAAGGGAGCGCCGTTCGACTCGCGCTACAAAGCCGCTCTGCGCATCGACCCACTTCTTAACGATTGGCCAACGGCCCGCGAGGCGCTCTTTGAACAAGGGTTTCAGCCCGAGGGAAGCCTGACGCAACGTTCCGTAGACGAGGTGCGGCGTTTTCTCGACTCTTGGGCGGACCGAATGCAACCGTTGTATTGCGCGGTCTCTCTCCCGCCGGAATTCCGCTACCCCGAAGAATCTCATCGCGGCGAGATGATTGAAAAATGTATTGTGCCGTTCGCTCGCGACCGGAACATTCCCTTCGCCATGATGATCGGTGTCAAGAAGCTGCTCAACCCAGAACTCGGGTTGGCCGGTGACGGTGTCGGAAAGTCCGAAATCCGTGCGGTCGAGAACCTCTGCTTGGCGTTCCCGAAGAACCGTTTCATGGTCACATTTCTCTCGCGCGAGAACCAGCACGAGTTGTGTGTCTGCGCCCGGAAGTTCGCCAACCTGTTGCCATTCGGGTGCTGGTGGTTTATGAACGTCCCCAGTATCATCGAAGAGATGACCCGCGAACGCCTGGAACTCGTGGGGCTGTCCATCGCGCCACAACACTCCGACGCCCGTGTGCTCGATCAACTGATCTACAAGTGGCCGCACTCACGGCGTGTGATCGGTGATGCGCTCACGAAACAATACGAGCATATCTTGAACGCAGGTTGGACACTTACCCGTAACGATATCAAACGCGACATCGCCGACCTTCTGAGCCAGAACTTTCTCCGCTTTGCGAGGGGCGCAGACCGATAGAACGGTTGTTGGCGAACCGGTACGTGTGGAGGAATACGATGCAAGGGCAGATCGATACGAGATGGACCGGCCTCCTTTTGGCCATGCTACTCCTACCCGCCAGCGGGGTTACCCCAGCCGCACAGGAGCCACCGGCCTCGTTCTCCGTGCGGAATTTCGGCGCTCTGGGGGATGGGACGACGATGGACACCGCGGCCATCCAAGAGGCGATCGAAACCGCCGCCGCGGAGGGAGGAGGGACGGTTTTCTTTCCGGCGGGGAACTATCTGACCGGTTCGATCGACCTCAGGAGCCACGTGACGCTGTACTTGGATTCTGGCGCGACCCTTCTCGGAAGCAAGAGCCTGGACGATTTCGCCGTCCGGCGGCCCCAGTTTCGATCGTATACTGATAACTACGTTGTTCGGAGTCTTATTTCGGGCGAGAACCTCGAAAACGTCGCGATCGTGGGGCGAGGTTGTATCGATGGGCAGGGTGCCGCGTACAACGAACGAACGTATCTCATCCGGCCATACAACATTCGGCTTGTGGAATGCCGGAATATTCTGATCGAGGGGATTACGCTCCGGGACTCGCCAATGTGGATGCAGCACTACCTCGCTTGCGACAACGTGACGATTCGGAACGTCCGCGTCTTCAACTTTGTCAGCCGCAACAACGACGGTTTGGATATTGACTGCTGCCACGACGTCCATATCAGCGATTGCTCGTTTTTCTCCGACGATGACGCTCTGTGTCTCAAGAGCACGGCCGGAGTCAATCCCATTTCTAGTTGATTTTAGGCGGCTCCTTCTGTCTTCATTT
>CAYTDF010000256.1:0-7052 GCA_964436365.1 uncultured bacterium
GTTTATTGCGGTATGATGTGGGTTGAAGAGTCGGGGTATGGAATGTTTCTTGGAGGAAGAAACAGATGGCAGATGACGTCGCCACGGAGACGGATGTCCGGAATTCGCCTACGACCGGTCACTCCGATACCAAACTATCCCACATCCAACACACCCGAAAACCCGAGTCCAGCGGTTCACCCGGTAGCAAGACCGCCGCTGCTAAGCATCCGGTCGATTTCCAAGCCGAGCTTAACGAGTGCATGTCCGAGGCGAAGGCGATTCGAGCGCAGGCACAATCGTTCACTCAATCCCCACCAACCGAACCGGCACAGAACGGAGCGTCGAGCGATATCCCGTTCGTCGAGACGGCCGGTAAAGTGATGGGCGAACTCGACACGCGGATCGACAATCTTCAGGACGACCTGCACGCCATCCGCCTCCAACTCGGTGCTGTTCTGAGTCGGCTGTAGATACAACCCCGAGACTCACCACCGTATCAGCACCCCTTCACACGAATCGAACAGGCTGTCGCCAGACGCTCAATCAACACAATTGGGCGGCGATGAGAAGCCTATCGTGAGTTCGTGAATCCGGGGCATACTGCACGTTCCATGCCTGAGCGAAACAGAAGACTGATCATGACCACGTTGGCCATCACCTTGTACGGGGTGGCCATCGGCATATCCATGTCGGTCTTCAATAACTTCTTGAACGATACTTTCCTCTTGGAGCCGGACGACCGAGGGTGGGTGGAGTTTCCCCGGGAGTTGCCGGGATTCCTCACCGCGGCGACCGCCGGACTCCTGTTCTTCTTCTCCGACAAACGCAAAGCCATGTTGGCAGCGGCCATCGCCGCAGCCGGACAGATTCTGATGGTCGCCGTGGGGCCGAGTTTCTACCCCATGATCCTGTTCATGATGATCTGGTCCGTTGGCGATCACCTCTACTTTCCGATGAAGGCCGCGCTGATCTTGGCTTGCTGCCGCGAAGATAACCGGGGCAAGATTCTGGGGACAACTGGGAGTATCGAAGTCATCGGAATCATTGTGGGCGGCTTGCTGGCGCGGTATCTCGATGGAATCGGCGCGGGATACCTGGGAATGTATTCGGCAGCAGCAGCAGCTAACCTCCTGGCAGCGATCGTCTTTGGGCGTTTACCACGCGACGAACATCACCACGGGACGCGGCCAGCAATCGTCTTCCGTCGGCGCTACGCGCTTTACTATGTTCTGGAAATTCTTTTCGGCGCCCGCAAACAGATCTTCCTCACGTTCGGTCCCTGGGTCTTGATCCAAGTGTTCGACCAGGGCGTGCAGACATTCGCGACGCTGACGATTATCGGCCACCTGATGGCGTTCGTCGCCCGTCCGCTGGTGGGCTGGGCGGTGGATCGTCTGGGAGAACGTGTCGTCTTGATGGCCGACGGGATTCTGCTGACGGGAGTCTGTCTGGGGTATGCCTTCGCCGATCATATCCCTGCCGCCGCGTGGTGCCTCCCCGCCGCGCTGGCGTGTTTCCTACTCGATCAGCTCCTGTTTTTCGTCGGTCTGGCTAAGACCACGTACCTGGCCAAGACGGTCAAGGACAAGCGCGAGCTCTCGGCTTGTCTATCGGCGGGCGTATCCATCAATCATATCGCTTCGATGAGCGTGCCGTTCTTCGCTGGCGCGATTTGGAAAGCGATGGGCCATGAGATTCTGTTCGTAGGGGCGTCGGGCGTCGCCATCCTGATTGCCCTCGCGGCATCCCGCGTGCCGGGCAAACGTTCACTCGAGAATGAGGCGCAGGCTCAGTAGTATCCTAGCCCCTGAAGCCGCTCGATCTGCTCGGCAGTGAGTCCTTCCATGTCCGGCTCATTGCGCCCCACGTCCAGCAACTCGTTCGTACGTTCTTCCGCCTCCATTAGGTCCTTCGGCAGCCTCTCCGGAAGTCCCTCCGCTGGAGCGTCACGAAGTGGATGAAGTTCTCCCGGGTCGTTCCGCAAGTCAAAGAAGTTGCGCTCATCGTCGCGGGGGACCTTAATCAGCTTCCAGCGTGGAGTTCGAAATCCGAGCATGAGGCCACCTCGATACGGACGTTCGTATCGATACGTTTCCGCGAACGCTACATCGGGAAAGCCTTCCCGGCCCGCAACCCACTTCCCTTCCCCTCTGCTCACCAGCAACGGCTGAGCGCTCATCTGAGGCGGAGGCGTCTCTTGGACCATCGCCAAACAAGTCGGAGCCAGCGCGAGGAGTTCGACCATCTCCTCGACATGCACGGCACCCCGGTAATAGGGCGGCTTGATCAGCATCGGGACGCGCAATCCGGGTTCGTACAGATCGATACCATGGCCCCAATGATTGTGCTCGCCAAGGCTCTCCCCGTGGTCCGAGACATAGACAATCGCGGTCCGATCGTAGGCTTCGCGCTCATCGAGCCAACGGAGAAGCCGCATCGTTTCGGCATCGGCGTAGGCGACCTCACCGTCATAAGGATCGGAGTAGATGTGCCGGTAGGGTTTTGGTGGATCGTAGATCATGTGCGGATCGAAAAGATGAACCCACAGGAACCACGGCTCCTGGGCCTCGTTCAACCACTGTAGCGCTCTGTCAACCGTATCGGCGGCGCGGCGTTCGAAGTTCACGAACCGCATCCCCTGCCAGAATTGGCCACCATTCACCGCCTTCAACGCATCGCCGGTCAGACCGGCCTGTCCGACGGTCTCGTCCCGCTCGCTCAGATAGGTCACACGCAGGTCAGACGCACAGGGCTGATAGCTGCGTGTGCGAGGCACGTCGCCGTACGTACCGGAGTGCCACACCTGCGGTTCCATGCCAACCCAGCGGTCGAACGTGCCGATATCCTTCGCGTAGGGCACACGTTTCTTCTCACGGTCAGGCCACGTAATCCCAACATACAAGTCGCCATCAGGCACGGAATCGAGATCGAAAATGTGCCAACTCCAGTTTCCCTCCGGCCCGTCATAAAGACGCGAACGCTGTATGTAGCGGTCGGGGGTCTTGTCGCCGTCTTCGTTGTGGGCCAAGACATATTCGAAAGCACCAAACTCCCCCCCGGCGGCGTGGCGAGCGGAGATTTTCAGGCGTGTAGCCGCCTCCGGCACACCGATCAACCTCCACGCCAAAGTATTGTGCTCAATCGTATCGGGGTCCTCGCGGTCGCGCTGCGAGGAAAATCCCGTGGAAAAATCATCATCGTAGAGCGCGAACCCCTGGTCCAGCCCGAAATAATCGTCGAGCACAAAAGCACTGACAAAGGCGGCGGTCCGGTAGCCGCGTTCGGACAGGATCTCCGCCAACGTCACGGCTTCGGGCTCCAGGCGATACCCTCCATTATCGTGGACGTGGTGCTCGTGCGGCATCAGCCCCGTCATGATCGTGGCGTGCGAGGGGAGCGTGACCGTGTTGTTAGTCAGACACTGCGTGAAAGAGAACCCATCGTCGGCGAGACGTTTGGCGGCGGGCGTCTCCACTCGGCTTTCGATGGGAAAGATACGGTCGGCGCGTAGTGTGTCGATCGAAACCAATAGGAGATTCGGCGTCCCTGTGGGCTCCACAGCAAAACTGGCGAGAGCGTCCAAGAGAACAACAGCGGCGCAAAGAATTGACAGCAAAAACTTACACAGCATCGGATAGAACATCTCAAGAGACTTTCCGTGGAATCAGGTCGAGGGCGATCACATGCAGGCTATCGGATTACGGCCCACGGCGCACGCGCTCTCAATCCTGCGGTGCACACTCAATACGGGATGCGTCTCGCCTACTCGTGTCGCGTCGATCCATCGCGGATCGTCAGACAGGACTCCCGAGCGACCGGGCGGAACCGTTGACCTTCCCCCTGGGTGTGCCTTAGCCTGCACGGCGTGCACGACAGCAAGAGCGCATAAGCGAGCGTGGCGGAATTGGTAGACGCGCTGGATTTAGGATCCAGTGTTCACAAGACGTGGGGGTTCGAGTCCCCCCGCTCGCACTCTGATTTGACTCCACTTACCAAAAACAGCGCGGCATCCCATTTTCAGGAGTATACCTGGTTCGTGTCACGGGCGGGGTCTGTCGTAGGGGTTTGGGCTGCCCGCTGGCCGCGATCATGCCGGGCTCGAGCGGGGTGAGAAACAGAGCGTGCGAGCGCAAGTGAGGGAGTCGACGCCACAATGCTGGGCGTATCATCGGTACCCATCGGGCTTGGGGGCGATTTACCCTAAGATGAATCGGATTGGCCTGGTTCGATCGGGGCCAACAACCTGCTGAAACCGTGTTGCGGAAAGAGGTGAGGAAAAGTGTGGAAGATCACTGCATCGTGCGCTGTACTCTGCGTCATTGGAATGGCCGAACAAGTCGGCGCTCAATCGGGGAAAGTCACAAAAGTCAAAGATATCGTCATCTATGAGAACGAGAACTTTTACAGCGCTTTTCCGTCCGTGGTCACCCGGCCCGACGGAGAGCTGATTCTCGCTTTCCGCCGTGCGCCCCTTCGGCAGATCTTTGGCGAAAAGAGCACGAACCACACCGATGCGAATAGTTACCTTGTGCTGGTCCGATCAAAGGACAACGCCGCTTCATGGACTACCGAACCGGAGCTGATCTTCGCGCATCCTTTCGGCGGCTCTCAGGATCCTTGCATGGTCCAGCTGAAGGACGGAAAGATCGTGTGCAGCAGTTACGGCTGGGCGCGAGTGAACGATGACGTGGCGGAGACGTTTGACGCGACGGTACGCCATGGCAACTTCGTTTTCATGGGCGGATATCTTCTTCATTCGGACGATGGAGGGGCGTCGTGGCAGGGGCAGACACTTCCACCGGAAGTGCCAGGCAATAAGATCGAGAACGTCTTCGGGAATCCATGCCCGGCCTACAATCGTGGGGCAATGTGACAGGGTGCGGACGGCCGTCTGTATTGGGCGTGTGCGGTCATTACGCGGCTCGATCCACAGCGAACCGAGGTGCACCTACTGACCTCCGATGACAGAGGTTCCACTTGGTCGTATGCCTGTCCCATCGCGGCCGACGAGAAAGCCTCGTTTAATGAGACATCTCTCTATCAGACACCGCAGGGAGACCTCATCGCATTCTTGCGGACCGCGAATTTTCACGATGCGACGGTTGTGGCTCGTTCCACGGATGGGGGAAAGAGTTTCCAACCTTGGCAGGATTCCGGATTTCAGGGTCACCCTCATTACGCCCTGCGCCTGCCGGACAAGCGGGTGCTATTGATTTACGGGTACCGGCACGAGCCTTACGGGATTCGAGCCCGCGTTCTCGACGCCGAATGCAAGAATTTCAAAAGCGCCGATGAAATCGTATTGCGCGACGACGGCGGCAATGGAGATCTAGGCTATCCGTGGGCCACGATGATGGCCGATGGCCGCGTCCTTGTCACCTACTATTTCAACAAGAAGAACGGCTTGCGCCACATCGCGGGGACAATTCTTGCGATTGAGTGAGGGACAGGGAACGCTATCGTTTCCAAAAAGGTATCTGCCATGCATCGGCGTAACGCATTTACATTGATCGAACTTTTGATTGTGGTTGCGATTATCGGGATTCTGGCGGCTATCGCCGTACCGAACTTTTTGAACGCGCAAGTCCGAGCCCGCGTCTCCCGGGTACTCTCGGACCAACGCAACATCGGCACCGCTCTCGATATGTACCAGATCGACCGAAGCGCTTTCCCGGATTTCCACACCTTTCCGCTCTTTGCCACACGGGGCGTGCCGGAACTGACCACACCGGTGGCCTATATCGCCGATTATCCCATCGACGTTTTTAAGGGAACCAAGGAGAGTTTCGGACTGCCCGACGGTCTGGACCACACCAAGATGGCCTACTATAACCTCAAGATCGTGGTGCTGACCGGGAAGGCGCGAGGCAGCACGAACTTCGGCGGTCCCGAATACGACCACGGTCTGCGTTGGGGTTTGCGCAGTATCGGCCCGAACAAGAAATACGATAACTACAACGTCTACAACTCCGATGACGTCAGCACCGACCGTTACGAAATGTCCAACGGCCTCAACAGCGACGGCGATATTTGGACGTTCGGTACGTAAGGGCACGAAATCCGTCGCGTCGGGTGGGGCGAGAGAGGAAGTCGGTCCATGATGGAATTCTGCAAAAGCGCGAGACGTGCAGAAACCGTCGTATCTCCCGCCGAGTGACTGGCTATTCCACCGCCAGCGATTCAAGCGGCACGATCGCCAACTCGCAGTCCTCCTTGCCAACAGAATAAATAATGTACAGATTCCCATCGGATTCGTATGCGTCGGGGTACTGCCAACCCGGATTCTTGGCTCGTCCCGGAAAAACAGGCTGCCGTGTCCGTCCGTCACGAATGCGCCACATACGACAGAGTGACCTCTCTCCGGGTGCGCTGACCGAGATCGTCAACGGCCAGCGCTTGTTCTCTCGAACGTTGCTATTGCTGACCAGATAACGCTGCCCCGTCGAGAGGATTCCCGCAGCCGCTTTCGCCGAGACCATCGGGAAGTTGCTGGCGCGTATCGGCGTCCACGTCTTTCCAAAGTCAGTGCTCTGAGAAACACCGGCGCTGTGGAAATCCGATTCGTCCGGCGCCTTGCACCGCACAATGGCGGTTAGATCGTTTGTGCCTGCCCACAGCGTGGTTTCGCTGTAATGCGTATTCTGAAGATGGGGGATTTTGATCGTCTCCCAATGTTGAAAATCATCTCCCTTCGATACGGCCACCGCCGCGCGAAACGTCGCGTCGCATCCTGGCATAATCCAGGAACCGTCTGCCATCCGCTGCGGATCGTCCTGCGGCCAAAAGTCATTGGCTGCGATACCGCGCGAAATCCACTCGTTCTTGGTCTCATCGAAAATGAACGCTTCCATACAGAGACCGGGGAACGGCTTCTCTTCTCCAATGCCAAACCGGGCACTAAAGACCCATAGCCGACCGTCTTTCTCTTGAAACACGCCGTGGCTATGCCGTTCCGGTCCTTCAAAACCTGGCGCGATCAGCTCAAGTGACGACCATGTCAATCCACCATCGTACGAACGCCGTCCCCGCATCGTTTCGCTCGCGCTGTTTTCGTCCGTCAAACTATTCGC
>CAYTDF010000257.1:0-7029 GCA_964436365.1 uncultured bacterium
CGAACTGGGCTTGGACGGACCGCCGACCGGCTCCCGCGACTCCCAATGACGGACCGCCAATACCCCTTCTGGATCGCTCTCTCGGTCTACCTGGTCACGGTGGCGGGGCTGGTGGCGTTTGGGATGTGGGAATCCCAAGGGACCTTCACCTACTCTTTGGACGATGCCTATATCCACCTGGCTCTGTCGAAGAACCTGGCCCAGCACGGTGTGTGGGGTGTGACCGAATACGGATTCTCGAATTCCTCTTCCTCGATCCTCTGGAGCCTTTTGCTGGCGGGAGCGTTTCTCTGTTTCGGTGTCCACGAATGGATGCCGCTGGCGCTCAATCTGGCGATCTGCACCGGGATTCTGTTCAGCGGGGAGCGGATGCTGGCGAGCCGTGGGCTCTCCGCTTGCGGCCGGACGGTGGTGCTATCGCTGCTGGTTCTGGTGACGCCGTTACCCGCGTTGACCTTGATGGGTATGGAGCACGCGCTGCATGTGCTGGTGGTGCTCGGTTTTTTCACTGTGGCCTCCTCCGGTCTGGCCGCGGAGGTTCCATTCGAGCGGCGGGCGGATCTGTACCGTCTCCTGTCGCTCGCGTTTCTGCTGACAGCGACACGCTACGAAGGGATGTTCGCAGTCACGATCGTTTTCTGTCTGTACCTGTTGCGCGGCCGGATCGTGGGGCCTCTGCTTCTCGTGGGGTGCGCGGCCCTGCCCCTGTGTATCTGGGGAGCGATCTCGGTGGCGAACGGCTGGTATTGGCTTCCGAACTCGGTCCTGATTAAGGGCAGCAAAGCGACCTTGGGTATCGCCGGGAGCCTGTTCTCGACCTTCCATGACTTTACCGTTCACCGCAACTTTTCCAGAGCGCCCGCGCTGTACGCGCTCTTCGGTCTGATTGCGACGTTGGGGCTGTATACGTTTTGGCAACGCCGGAAGAGCGCGCGGCCCGCGGTCTACTTCGCCTTTATCTTCGCTTGCTCGACCTACGCCCACGTTCAGTTCGCCAAGGTCGGTTGGTTGTTTCGCTACGAGGCGTATCTGGTCGCCTGTGGGATTTTGTCTCGGCGGCGTTGCTCTGGAAGAGCCAGGAAGGGCTGTTGGATTGGCGTGTGCGTGGAGCTTCCAGTTTCGCCGAAACCGGCGACAGGCTGGAAGCCTGTCGTACCCAGGGGAGGGGCAGCGACGAGCAAGTGTCGAGCGAGACTCCCTGTGTGGCGCGGCGGTGGGTGGTGGGTATCGTTTTACTGACGATCGCCGCGCTCGGTCCGGTTTTCGCCATACGAGCCACAAAGGCAAACGCCGACGCGGCCTTTTCGATGTATGACCGCTATCTGGAACACATCCTACCCGCACGATTCGTTCGTGAGTACTACAATCGCGAACGACTGGTGGTTAACGATCTGGGGGCGGTCTCGTTCTTCACCGATGCCCGGACACTGGATATCTATGGACTCGGCAACGTCGAACCGGTGCAGTTTCGGCGTCAGCCAGAAGGATATACCGCCGCCACCCTGGACCGTTGGGCCCGGGCCGAGGGCGCACGGATCGCTATCGTTCAGATCGATTGGCCGGAAGTGTACTCGTGGATTCCCACGAGTTGGATTCGGGTCGCCGAGTGGCGTGTCCCCAGGAATGTCGTTTTCGACAATCACGGTATCGGGTTCTTCGCGATCGATCCGGCCGAGGCTCCGGTGCTGCTCGAACGGCTCCATACGTTTGCCGACAACGTACCGCCGTGTGTCGTGCAGAATCTTATCTTTCCTCCCAAGGTCTCTTCCGGCCGAGAGACTGAGAGGCTCGGCTGGCCGTGCGCCGGCACTGGACCTCAATCGAGAGACAGCAGCGGGTCGCGAGGATGGGTTCCTGTGACCCGCTGGAGCTGTATGCGGTGTGTGGTGAAGGGTTCCTCGAAAGGGACATGCCAGAGATCGCAGATGCGGCCGCTGTGCGGTTCGACCACGAGCGCGTGCAGACCGGGTTTTCTGAGTCGCCGCTCTTTGAACGGTGTGAAGAACTCCACTTGGGTCACGCCTTCGGAGTTCGTCGACGTGGCGACCTCGAGCAAGCATCCGATGCGGTGCGGCCCCAGCCAGTCTCCCGGCTGTAATAGGACGCGGGCAACGTCATTCGCGTGCCTCTCCTTGCATTTACCGGGCGAAAGATACGGAGCCCCCACGGCGGCATAGCGGTGGCCCGTCATGCTTGGGAAACCGTTCAACCCCAAGCCGTGCAGTTCATCGACCAGCCTCCTGCGAAGCGCGATGGGAGAGTTGGGGACGACAAGGCCCACGAGTACGATCCTGCGCCGCCCGAGTGCCGCGATCTTGTCGGTGAGCGTCCCGGCGACGCTTGCCTCCCGCTCTACCCGAACGGGCTCCAGGTCAAGCCCGGCTGCCCGCCACCCGGGGAAATTGGAGGCGAGATAGACGGCTCGCCGACTCATATCGACAAGACGGGCGCGGGAAAGGAGCGTTCCACCTTCCCGGACGGCCTTGACGACCTCGCTGGATCTTAGGGCCGAACTCAGGACGCGAATGTCCCGCTCACGGTACCGTGGATCGTTGTGCAAGAGCCCACGAGTGAAATGCTCTTCGAACATATCGTTGGTGATGAACGCCGCACCGTCAGGCAACGCACGGATGATGGCGTGATAGCGGTCGATTTGGCCGCCGATCTCGTGCCGGGTGTGCCACGGCTCGTTCACCTGGAGAAACCAGACGCACGCGACCGTCGGCAACGTGAGCAGCGCGATCCGGTATCCAGCCGGGGACCAGGCGGTTACGCGCCCGACACCCTGTACGAGACTCTGCCAGCCTTCGGCAATCAGTATCGCCAATAGGAATGTGGCAGGCAGAAGATAGACATCGACATCCCCAATCGAGTATTGCACCGCAAACGCGAAGTTGCCCAGTATTGCGAGCACAATCGTCGTTCCGACCCAGTGTTCGCGCCGACATAGCGAAACAGCTCCAACCAGGGCGGCGAGACTAAACGGTAGAGGCCACTCCTGGCGTACGATGTCGGCAAACAAAGGGAATCGGGTTTCGACTAATTCGTCCCATCCGAAAATGAACATCGCCGACTGAAAACGGCGTGCGAAAAGAAGATCGAAGAATCCTTGGAGTGTGTTGGCCTGGTTTTCGACATAGATCGGAGAGATGAAGTTCTTTAGCCATAGCAGGAAGTATGCGGCAAGGACCACGACCGGCGCGAGCAGCGCTCTCTTCCAAAACCAGGATCGGCGGAGGAGATGCGGATCGATATGCAGAAGATAGATGGCCACGCCCGGTAAGGCGGTGACGATCAGCAGATGATGCCCGAACCCCAATCCTGTCCATACGAATACCCCGGTCAGCGCGCGGGGGGTGGGGGTTTGGGCGAATAGCATGGCCGCGCGGAGCAGCATGGCCAAGATGAAGAGGTGCGGCGCGTAGACCTCGGCGGCAACGGCGTAACTCCAGAAGCGGAATGTGAGTCCGGTGGCCAGAAGGGTGGGCAACGCGACCCAGGCGTCGACCTTCAATCTCTCCAGGATGTCATCGAGGGCCAGCAGCGCCGCAAGAGCGAAGAGCACGGAGAGGAGGTTCATTGCGTAGGCCGTGCTCGGGAAGGGAAGAGACGACCACAGAAATCCGAGGAACATATAGAAGGGATAGCCCGGCGGGTGGCCGATGCCCAATACACTGGGGATGTAGCCGAACTTGGCGGTGTCCGGCTCGAAACCCACCCCGGTCATCAGGCTCCACAAGTACGCGCATAGCCCGAGCGCGAGCAGTATCCATCGGCGCGCACCGATGTCCATCAACCAGGGAATTATTCGATTTGGAATCATGGGCGCCAGCATAGCACTCTCTATGGGGAGATCGGTTGTGCGAGGCGGGGAAGCGAATCCGCGCCCCTCGATACAACATCAAGCCTTGCGGCTTGCTGCCACTCGATAACGCGGTTTTCGTTCAATATGCGATATCCTGGCGTCATACAAAATGAGTTTCGGGATTGCACGAAAGAAAATGGGGGCGACATGGCCAAGCCATATCGCCCCGCATTCCGGTGAACTGGTGGAATTGAGGTCAGGAGATAGTCCCCTATACCCGAGTCATTTTCTTAGCGACTCGCTGAGCGCCTGCCGTTTCCGGCGAGAACACCCAGTCGGCGTATCTAACACGGTTCCGCCAAGGATCGAGGGAACCCAAACCAAGGTCCGGCACAACGCCAGCCTAAATGCACCCTGTCCTACCCACCCTTGGAAGTCTCACACCTGTTCGTGAGACGGGTTGGTCTTACGTTAAGAGGACATCGTTGAGCATCTGCGAGAGTCTCTTCCGTTGGCCGAAGCCCGAAGGCTCAGCCACGCGAGCAGAGCGCGCGCCTCGAAAGGAACTCCCGCGGATCGCTCTAGGTTCCCTCACCTCCGCAGTCACCTACGCTCGATAAATTACAGTTTGAAGAATCAGACATAGATCGACCACCTCCTTTCTGCGTTAAATACACGATACGCGAACGACGCCCCGCATGTCAAGCAGATCCTATACCGAGTTTAGGAATTTGCGTCTGCCCGTATCCCGCCCCGTGATTCCGGTTGCACGCATCGCCCGGCCCCCGTCTTACGCCCCAGGATGAGGTCGCCTCCGGGCCAGCGACCCAACGATTCGGCCTCCGGCTAGCCCCGGCTGCGTTGACCGGTTGCCTCACCCCTCTATACATTGGCAGTTGGGGAAGATACCCGTCACGATAAAGCGACAGTCGAGTTTTCGGGAGACGATGCGGAGAGCGGATCCGCCGCTCGTGTTATTCTCCGCAATGTCTTCGCGACCGTGGACGGGGAGACGTCTCAAGAAACGCTCCAGGAGAGACTTTAGGGTGCCTGAACTACGTAAGGACCCAGTTATCGGCCGGTGGGTGATTATCGCCACCGAACGGGCGCAACGACCGCACGATTTCGATCTTCCGAACGTGCCGCGCACCCCTGTTAGCGCTTGTCCGTTCTGTCCGGACAACGAAAGCAGCACTCCGCCTGAAGTTATGGCGTATCGCAAAGACGACTCGAAACCCAACTCGCCGGGATGGTGGGTGCGTGTGGTGCCGAACAAGTATCCGGCCGTCTCGCCGGAAGGTGTCATGACTCGGACCGGGAACGGTATGTACGACCTGTGTGGGGGTATAGGCGCACACGAGGTCGTGATCGAGTCCCCCGACCACGCCGCGACCCTGGGGAGCATGGACCCTCGCCAGATCGAAGAGATCCTGTGGGCCTATAAGGCCCGATTCCTGGCGCTGAGCCAAGATAAGCGTTTTCGATACGTGATGCTGTTCCGTAACGAAGGCCGCCTGGCGGGGGCTTCGCTCGATCACCCGCATACGCAAATCATCGCTCTTCCAGTCGTGCCCATGCGCGTGGAGGAGGAGATCGTCGGAGCGAAGCGGCATTTCGCGTTTAAGGAACGTTGCGTCTACTGCGATATCATCCGCCAGGAACTGCGTGACGAGTTGCGTTTGGTGGAGGCCAACGAGCATTTTGTGGCCTGCGAGCCATTCGCTCCCCGCTTTCCTTTCGAGACGTGGATCGTGCCGCGTACACACCGCTCGCACTTTCAATCGATTACGAAAGAGGAGGTCGGCGCTCTGGCCCAGACCCTGTCTTCAACGGTCGGGAAACTCCAGCGAGTCCTGAACGGCCCGCCTTACAATCTTGTGATTCACACAAGTCCCTCGAATGTGGAGAGCCTTCCGCACTATCATTGGCATATCGAGATCACGCCCGCGCTGAGTCCAGTGGCGGGCTTCGAATGGGGATCGGGGCTCTTTATCAACCCGGTGCCCCCGGAAACCGCCGCGACCACGCTCCGGGAGAAAACGGAGACCGGCGAGGCGACGAGCTGAAACCGTCAATAATCAATTCAATTCTATCGGGGAAACCCTTCCCCCAATGTTGGATGTTTGGAGAAAAAGATCGTGAATGCAGCCACCCCTAACTTCCCTCGACCCGCTATTACAGACATGGATTTTCCTTCGGACGGCACGTGGAGTGTCCGCCGTGGGAAGGTGCGAAACGTGTATGACCTCGGTGACCGTATCCTGCTGGTGGCCACCGACCGGATCAGCGCCTTCGATGTCGTGCTCGTCCCGGGCATTCCCGATAAAGGAACGATTCTGACCCAGATGAGCTCTTTCTGGTTCCAGACGCTGGAGGCCGCGAAACCGAATCACATTCTCTCGACAAACGTCTCCGATCTCCCCGCACCCTTTGCCCAGTACGCCGAAACGCTTCGGGGCCGGACAACGATCGTGCGCAAGACCGAAACCCTGCCCGTCGAATGCGTCGTGCGCGGTTATCTCGCCGGGTCGGGCTGGAAAGACTACCAAGAGGGCCAGCCGGTTTCGGGCTTCAAACTGCCCGCCGGATTGAAGGAATCGGACCGGCTGCCGGAACCCCTGTTCACTCCCTCGACAAAGGCCACCGAAGGCCACGATATGGCCATCGACTTCGCGGAAGTGATCAACCTGATCGGCAAAGAGACCGCGGAGACGGTTCGCGAACGTTCGCTGTGTCTCTATACCGAGGCTGCGGAGCACGCGCGCTCCCGGGGGATCATTCTGGCGGATACGAAATTCGAGTTCGGCTGGGTCGACGGCGAGCTGTTGCTGATCGACGAGATTCTCACGCCGGATTCGTCCCGGTTCTGGCCCGCGGACGAATACGAGCCCGGACGGACCCAGCACGCCTACGACAAACAGTTCGTGCGCGACTATCTCAACACGCTGGACTGGGACAAGACACCGCCACCGCCGACTCTCCCCGACGAGATTGTGACCAAGACCCGCGACCGGTATATGGAAGCGTACAAGGGTCTGGTGGGAAACGATCTGGATTTCGACACGCTATAAGAAGCCGGTTCGGTGAGAGTGTGACGGGCCGGAGGGCTGGATGACTTGGGAATTTTCGGGCGTGTTGTACGTTATGTGAGAACGTAAGAAGAGAGGAATCGGCCCATGCTGACCAAAGAACAATTCATGAAACTGATCCGTCAGGAGACGGAT
>CAYTDF010000258.1:0-7026 GCA_964436365.1 uncultured bacterium
CCACTCGCCACCGCCATCCTCTTCTTCGGGGAGCGGTTTCCCGGTCAAGATCGCACTCGTCGAAGATGGGCCGTGTCTCGTGCGCTACAAGGTCTCGTACTGCATGGAGGTCCCCACGGGGCTCGACAAGCAGCCCGACGGCGTACACCGTGGCCAGGTCACCGTGCCGTTGACCGTCGACTCGATCATGACCCTGCGCGCGGGACAGAAATACGTACATGTCAAAACCATGGTGAATAACGCGGCCGAACAGCATCGGCTGCGTGTCGTTTTCCCGACCCGGCTTGCCGCGACGCATTCCTGCGCTGAAGCCGCGTTCGACGTTATCGACCGCGTCATCGACCGCAAACCGGGGATGGTCTACTACGGTAAGCCCAGCCCGCTCTATCCCAACCACAGGTTCGTGGATCTATCCGACGGTACAAACGGCCTGGCCCTGCTCAACAATGGAATCCGCGAATACGAAGCCATCGAATCGCCCGAGAGGGAAGTGGCGCTCACCCTGTTGCGCGCTTTCGAGTTCGGGCAGTCACCGGTTATCGATCAGTGGGACGCTCATCCCGAGATGAAGATGTCTCAATGCCCTGGCGAGCACGACTGGTCGTACGCGATCTATCCTCACCAAGGCGATTGGGACGAGGGCGGCGTTTATGAACAGGCTGAGATCTTCACGCTGCCGCTCCAACCGGCGCAGGCGGGGCCCGGCCCGGGCGAACTGCCGTTGAGCCGCTCCTTCATTCGTGTCGACAACAAGAAGGTCGTCATGAGCACCATGAAGCGCTGCGAAACGCGCGACAGCGTCATCCTCCGTCTCTTCAATCCGACGGGAGCGGCGCAGACCGCCAAGGTGCTCTGTTGCGATAAGCCGTCCGAGGCTTGGCTCAACAACCTCAATGAGGAACGGCAAGAGGAACTGAAAGTCGCTCGCAAGAGCGTCGTTCTCGATATTCCTAAGAAGAAGATCGTCACCTTGGAACTGGTCTTCGATTGATCGAGTGCGGCTGTCACATTGTCACGTCCGTGCGTGCGTCTTTGCCGAGCGCATGTTTTGCCGAACGCACGTCTTGTTAGAATAAAAAGCCACGCGGATCCTCCGGCGTCGTCACCGACCGGATCCGCGTGGCATTTTCTTGTGGTTCTTACTCTGGTTTCTACAGGCTCTTTTTACCGCTCCGCCAAAAGATGAGGCCGCTCGCACCGAGCACAATGATCAGCAATCCCCCCAGCGTATAGAAGAGGCTGACGGTCGGCTGCCGACCGAGCGTGACGGCATCCGGGTCGCTTTCGACTCTGGGTAGCTGCACGATTGTCTCATCCCAAGCCGGGTCCCAGGTCATTGGGATGTCGACCCCGAACTCTCCAGGTGAACGCAGGCAGGTGCAGGGAGTCGTCAGCAGTTCCAGTTGGGCCAGAAGTTCCCCCTCCGAAATCGCATCCCCCTTGAGGGGAGTCATCAGTTTCCCACGGCCAAAGAGGACACCGATCCAGTCCGGCCCGTCCTCCTTCAATCCCAGAAACGAGACCAACAACCGCTCTTCCGGTTTCGCACGGTCCAGCGTCTGGAGAGACAACTCCAACGGGCCGCGTTCCTTCCATCCGGTGACGACCGATTCCAGCATGCTCTTTGCCGAACCGTCGTCCGCGCCGGGGGCATACAGCACCACCGCGAAACGATCCCGAATGTCCCGTTGAATGGCTTCCCGCACGGGCGACGTGAGCAAATTCGCGAGGTCGACTTCATTCGGTTCCGGGTCCCAGAAATCGACAAAGAAGACCCGGTTCTCCTGGGTGTGACGACCACTCAGGAAGACGGCCGGGCTCGTCGGCGGCGCGGAGGGTAGCCCGTATGTGGTCCAACCGATCTCCGCGTCGTCGATGGCGAGAAAGACCGTCTCCACATTGAGCGTCGGGGCCGAAGCGTCACGCCACCGCTCCAACGCCTCATGAATACGCTTTCCCCTCTCGCCGCCGGCTTCGCCGACCGTGCAGAGGAAATGTCGATCGCGCTCCTTCTCCAGAAACGCTGCATCGCGGACGGTGGCGTCCTCACACGCACGTGCGGTGCACGGCGTCAACGAGGCGAGCAGCGATACGATCAGACTGATACGGATGGACTGATGACGAACCATACAAGCTCCTGTTGGCCTATTACTGGCCGGGAATTTGAATCGGTTGGCCGCTGGTGGTGGTCAAACGCCCACTGAAAGCCCAAGCGCCTCCGAGCTGCGTGATCTTCACCAAAATCCGGTTGCGGCCCTTCTTGCATTGTACCGGGAGTTTGGTCTGATCCGGCGAGTAGGTCCGGCCAAAGTCAAAACCGCCCACATCCTCGCCGTTCAGCCAGCATCGAATTCCATCGTTACTGCCGACGCTCAATACGGCGTTCTTTGCCTCTGGCATATCGAATTCCGCATAGGCGTACGCGGAGATACCCGCATCGGTTCCATACAGGTTGGCCAAGTCGATCATGCCCGACTCCCGGTCGGTGACGAACGTGTTCCAGTGATAGACCGCACCGCTGAGGGAGATGGATTTCGATTCGAGGTCGGATTCGGCGAGAAATGTCTCGTCGGCTTTCGAGTCGGCCGGATCCCACGGCACGGGACCGATCAGGTTCCACTGCGTGAAGCAGCCTGCCTCTCTTGCTGCCGCCGTGACATCGTGACCCATATCCAGCAACGCTTTCATGAGGTAGTCGCGTGAAGCCGCGTCCCCGGAGGTGTGCAACGCCTCGCGCATCATACGGACGGCGAGCTTCTTCTGTTTCGGTTCACCCATCGCCGCTTTGTTGAGAGAACGGACGTAGGTCTGGAGGGTGTCGACGCCGCCGGTGGCATCCAAACGGCCCTCTTGGGTCACGGTAATCACCCGGCCGTCACGATCCACGAGAATCCCACCCGGCATGATCGGCCCGTTCATGACTCTCTGCCACATGACCGATCCGTCTTTGGGACGAAGCGCGCAGAGTTTCCAGATATCGACCAGCGCGCGATTTCCTTGATTCTTTGTGACCGCCAAGAACGCGTTACTCGCCACCGCGAGCGATACCGTATCCCGGCCCGACAGGGGACGTGCTTGCCATTGTGACGAATGCAGCGAACGTTCTTGACCCGCTTGGATTAGGCGCTTGAGAGCGTCGGTGGTGTAGCAGGCGGGAAGTGTGTCGGGACCGTTGACGGTGATGAACTGCTTGTCCGTCCAGGCCGGAGCGATCTTTCCGCTTCCGATGGGAACTTGCGTGCCCGGATTGCCCGATTGGGTGACCTGGATCGCCTGGAAGAAGCCCGGGTTCACGACATTCTCGGACGCCGAATAACGCAACCGGCCGCCCAACATGATCGATCCGTCACTCAGCACACCGATCTCTTCACCGCGATTGGAGCGTGGCGAGCCGTCGAACGCGTCAGGGCCGACGTAGGCTCCGTCGCTCAGACGGTAGACCGCTGGCGAGACAACGTTGCCGCCCGGCATATACAGACAGTCGTTGGCGATGGTCAACGTCCCCTGCGCGGAGACGCCCTTGCGGAGTTCCTTGTCCAGATGCCCCGTGGAATCGTTCATCCATTTCAGCTCGCCGGTCGTGGCGTCCAGGGCGTAAACGTAGGTTCCGTCGTAGTCGATCAGACCCGCTGCCGCGTAGGCCACACCGTCTTCGATTAGCACACCGGTGTTAACCGGCCACGTCGAGCAGAGCGACCCGTAAACCATGATCCGCCGCTCGGCCGGGGCGGCGCGGAAGCGCCACAACAGACGGCCCGTCGCGGCTTCGAGCGAGTAGATATACCCGTCACCCGAACCTATGAAAATGCGGCTGTTCCAGACTGTCGGCGCGTGCAGAATCGCTCCCGCCGTCGCGTACGACCACTTCAGCAGCCCGGTCGAACCGTCCAGGGCTCGCAGGATTCCGTCGTCGCCCCCCACAAACACCAGACCGCCCGCACTGACTGGCGCGGTGGGTACGAACGGTGTCTCGGGCACGAAACTCCAGATATGCAAGCCGCTCTTGGCCACCTCCGCCGAACTCGACGCGCTCCGGCTGTTGTTGCCTCGATAGGTCGGCCAGTCGGTCGCTTTGACCTCTAGTGGCTTCACTTTGGAATCGCTGGCGGATTTCTGCAGGCGCGTACTGAGGTCCGCCGTTTTCTGCCAGCGCGCTTCGTCTGTCGAGCAGAGCGCGGCGCTGCCCATCACCGAAAGGTTGCAGTCACACAGCCACGGGCCGATGTACAGAAGCCCGTTTGCGGGGAGGACGCCGTCGTTGCAGGCGGGGCGCATCGCGCCATTGAACTGGACTTTCTTGGTGTTGCGGTCGTAGCGGGTGATGCCTTCAGGCCAACCCCGGCAGAAGAACGAGTCCGGTGTGGCGGTCAGGCGCGCACATGAGCGTTTCTTGAAGCCGAGGTCCTGAATCGTGTCGCCCGTCAGGGGATTGATCACAAGCGTGCTACCGTCCGGACCGATACCGACCAGCAGATTCCCCTCGGTGTAGAGCATGTTGGGGTTATTCGTCGTCTTGGTCCGGTGCCACAGCTTCCGGCCGTCTTCCACCGACACCGCCACGATATTCTGCCGGGTCTGTGCCTCGTAGAAGAGCACGTCCGGTGTGTACAGGCTGAAGCAGTTGCTGCGGAATCCGGGTGTGGAGCCGAGGCCTTTTCCGGCCTCTTCGACCAGCTCCCGAATCTCCGGATCGTCTTGCGTCCAAATGATCTCCCCATCTTTGGCTTGCAAACAACGGAGGTGTGAATCGGGACCGTACAGGAAGAGTTTCCCGTCGCCCAAAGCCATACCGCGCGAGTCGAGTGGCTGGTCCTCTTCGTGCTTCCAGATCAGTTTCTTCTTCTTGAGGTCGATCGCGGCCACCGTGGTGCCGAAGCCCCACGGAACGCGCTCGGCGTAGTAGCCTTTGCTGAGCTCGCCCCAGCTCCAATGGGAGTACTCGCTACGGACGATGGTCGTTTCCGCCGGATCCTTCTCCGTACCGGCGAGGAGATAGAGCGTGTCGCCCTCCTTGGCCATCCATTTCCATTCGCCGCGAATACGGGGGATACGGATGCGGTCGATTTCGTACCCGGTGTCCGGATCGAGCATCACGCAGCCTTGGCCGTCCGCGTCGATCATATAGAAGGCCTCTTCTGTGGCCACGAACGCCGAGCGGTGCACGAGGTAGCCGTCGGGGAGTTTGCGCGTCCAGAGTTCGGTCCCGTTATAACCGTTGCGCGCCACTAGCGTGTTGAGCCATTTCTCTTCGCGGACGTGGTGCGCGATATGCCCCATGGCGATGAAGACGCGCCCGGCGGCGGCGGTGGTGATCGCCGGCATGGCGATGTAATAGGGGCCACCCAGATACTGGGTCATATACGGGGCTTTGATGACTTCGTCCGACGAGACCGGGTTATTGTCCGGCCCGTGTTCCCAGTGGCTCCAGTCGTCGGTTCCTGCGGGAGGCGTTTTCGTGGCCGAGCACCAGACTCCGTACTCTTTGTCGCCTGTCTTGGGGGCGCTCAACCCGTCCGACTTCAGCCACTTCTTGAGCGCGGCTCCGTCTTCCCCCTCGGTGTTTCCGACGATGACCGTGCCCCGTGGACAGAGCACGCGCACGATCTCAGCAAGCGAGAGTGCGTCGAGATCGTCCGCCGTAGTCTGCACGACCAGCAAATCGATGGTGTTGTCCACGTAGGGGAGTTTGCTTTGCGAGCCCACTTCGGCGACGATACGTTTGCCGTATAGGCCTTCGCTGTCGGCGCTTTTGCGGACCGCGTCCACGAGAGCGTCACCGCGTCCTTGGAGGTGAATGTAGAGATCGCTCTGCAGCGCCAGTTCCAGCGGCAGTGCGGGATCGGCGTCACCGAGAACCGAGCAGACACCTTTGGTGATCCCGTATCGTTCGAGCAGATGCTCGGCGGCGGCATCCGGGGCCGCTCCAACCGCGAAACTCGTGGTGCACGAGAGCAGTGCGATACAGACTGTAATCAAGATCGAGTAGTTTGGTTGAGGTTTCGTTTGCATGAACCTCTCACCTCCATGAAGACTTAGGCCAGCCAGGGCCTCTCAATGCCTAAGGGGCGACCGGAGTACCTGCGTTTCAGTGTTTCAACACTGATTTCATGTACTCCAAATCCCGTGTCCCCGAGTGAAATTAAGCCGTAAGGCTTGATTTTGTATCGAGGGGCACGTGGAAACGGGCACACCCTCAGACTGAACCTATCTTTTTCTCACAGAACCGCCCGAAAGGCAAGCCGCTGGAGGAAAATACATATCGTCTCGGCTTGTCTCTCACCCCACGACCTTTCGGGTGTCGAGGGGGGGCACAGCAAATACATCTAGAGTGAAGAAATCCGTGTTCTCCCATCTCTATCCGCGCCATCCGCGATTCAAACACCGCCAAGTTTCACGGGTACTCCCTCACAAGCCGCAAGCCTATGCCGAAGGCGGGGCGGTCGAGATGGGCGGCGTCGCGAGTGGCCGAGCGATCGTACCCGCCGCTCCAGGCGCCGCTACGGATGATGCGGTGGGTGCCTTGCTGCGGTCCCAAAGGATCCACTTGATAACCGGGGGTGTAGGATCCACGCCAATCCGAACACCATTCCATAACATTCCCGCTCATATCAAAGAGGCCCCACGCGTTGGGTATCTTCACGCCAACAGTATGTGGTTGCCCATCGCTGTTTACGTCAAACCACGCGTAGTCACCCATCTCAGAATAGTTCTCATCGTCTCCCCAGTAGTATCGTGTCGTTGTCCCCGCTCTACACGCATACTCCCACTCCGCTTCCGTGGGAAGGCGGAATTTGCCAAGGTCCAGATCGTTGAGCTTGCCAATGAACGCCTGACAATCATCCCAGGAAACTGTGTCGACTGGATGGAACAGGTTCTTCTGGAACTCCGATGGGTTGTCGTTCATCACCGCAACCCATTGCTCCTGCGTCACTTCGTAGATACCGAGATAAAAGGGGTTCGTGATTTTTACCTGGTGCTGAGGTCCTTCCCGACTATCCCGGTTCTTCTCATCACCAGGACTCCCCA
>CAYTDF010000259.1:0-7005 GCA_964436365.1 uncultured bacterium
ATGGGGACGACGGTCAACAGAAAGCCGAGGAGAACGAGTTTTGTCCATAAGGTCATGCGTGCCTGCATCGATGAACTCCTAATCTCAATCCACGCACCCGCAGGGGGTGCGGCTCCAGAACACCGAAGAGAGTTCTTCGCCGTTTGAGTGTCTTGTCCCGCACGACGCACGAAGTACTTGCGAGGGCAGGGCATCGAACGTTCTCCGGCCGGGCAACAGAATAACGTGAACCGCCCCGTTTGGAAACGAGAATCATTCTACACCTTATTTGTCCAAGTAGTCGCCCTGGATGAGTGATCCGTTTTCCCGTGTGTGGTTGCGAACGTCGATGTGGATATAGGGGGATTGAGGCTCGCGTTCCGTGAAATCGTGACGGACGTAACAGAAGTTCCCTCCCAACAGAGGACTTCCGGCGTCGCGGTAGGCGTGATCGAGCTTCCGCACGAATCGTCGAATGACTTTCGGGTCGGCGATTGTGATCTTGCCGTCACCGTTGAGATCGTCGATCCGGCCGTCATTGTCCTCGTCCACGATGATATCTGCGGCTTTCCCGTACATATGAAGCGACCACGGGCTCTTCAGCGTCGCGTCACCGTCCTTTTCGATCGAAGAGAGATTGTAATACGGCGAGCGGAAGCCGTAGATGAGCTCGAACTTCGTCACCGGAATACCGCCCTCTAGCAACGCGTCCGCCAAAAACTCCAGTTTGAGAACGATGTTTCGGTCCAGGGCGATGTATCCCGGGAACGGCCAGTCCAGTCGGTAGGCGCGGTTCAGATCGAACTCGCCCAGCGTGTAACTACGGCTGATTTTGAGATTCTGCGTCTCCTCGTTGATCGGGTACCAGTATTGTGGAGGAGAGAAGATGTCGGAATTGTCTCGGATGCGGCTCGGAGTCTGAGACCGCCCGAGGTCCTCCGTGTTTCTGGGATCGGGGTAGCGGCCGATCGGAAACTTGTCGCGTCCGGGTGCGGCGATAAAGACTTCAGAGCCGGGGCGCACGGCTTGCCGGAGCGGCTGCAAGAAGCGGCGCGTGGCCCGATAGCGGTGACAGATGGGACGCGCTCCGAGCGGTCCGGCGTTCTTCCGCCGGTACTCCCGCTCGAACGTCGCGGTGACCGAATAGAGACCCGATTCGATGGGCGGAGTCCAGAGCGCCTCGCGTTCGCCGTCGGCCTGCACGGTCCCTTTGTCCGAACAACTCCAGTCGACCCGTGTGTCCGCGAGTGTGTACCCGTCTTCCGGGGCTGGAGCGAGTTCGCCGGTCTGGAGGACGATGCGCCACGCGCTTATCGGGCCGGGCAGGAGGGTCACCTCGCCCGCCAGGGGATCGTCGGGACAGGTGAGCGTCAGACCGCCATCGATGTCGACCACGGTGGGCTTCTGCGGTGAGCCGGCCAACACGTGATAGCCCACGGCCAGCCCCATCAGGGTCATGGCGATCAAGCAAACCAACGTATAGATCTTCCGGATCATAGTCACTCGGATGAATAGTTTCGGGGCCTGTTTCACGGCGAACGGCCGACAGAGCCAACACCCTTTTAGGGTAGCGTTCCCGTTATGTGAGGGCACGGGATGGGGGTGAGGGCGCACCGCTTATGTTGGCTGGCGCAGGAGAGACCGGTATGCTCCGGGAAATCTACGGAGGGCTGCATTATAGGATCGACCGCCATGAAATTGACGCATCTGGCTTTGACCGTTTCAAATATGGAGCGGAGCCTGCCATTTTATGAAGAGTTTACGAGTTTGGTTTGTGTGCATCGCCGCCAAAATGTGGATGGCAGTACAGTGGTCTGGCTGAGTGATGCGGACATGCAAAAGCGATTCGTTCTCGTGCTGCTGGAGTTGTCTCAGGACAATGGAGCGTTAGTGGGGATCAACCATCTGGGGTTTGGCGTCTCATCGCGCCACAAGGTGGACGACCTCGCCAAACGCGCCGACGCTTTGGGGTGCCTTGTGATGAAACCGACCGACAAAGGGCCGGTGGTCGGGTATATCTGTTTCATTCGCGACCCGGATGGAAACTCCATCGAGTTCTCCCACGGGCAAGAACTCGGCGACGGCGAGAACGACGAGGGCTGACGCCTTCGCGATTGGAGCGGCGAAATGACCGAGACGATCGACCGGGTCCGTGAGCGGCTTCAAGACGCCCAACGTGTTTTCTTCGTGACAGGCGCGGGGATTTCGACCGAGAGCGGCGTCCCCACGTTTCGCGACCTCGAGGGGCATTGGAAGAAGATCGACCCCATGGAGGTGGCCACGCCACAGGCGTTCGAACGCGATCCCGAGTTCGTCTGGGGTTGGTATGATGCCCGCCGGTCGAGCCTCGCCGCCTGCAAGCCGAACCCGGGGCACGAAACCATCGCCGCCATCGAAAAAAGGATTCCCGAGACCTTTGTGCTGACTCAGAATGTGGACGATCTCCACGAGCAAGCCGGGACGGCGAATATCACCCATATCCACGGTTCGATCTGGAAACTGCGCTGCACTCTGGAAGAGACCGAAGTTGTCGACCGAACCGCGCCCTGGCCTCGCGAACCGAAAGAAGGCTGGCCACCCCGTTGTTCCTGTGGGGCTCTCTATAGGCCGGGAGTTGTCTGGTTTGGCGAGATGCTTCCTCCCGAGCCGGTCGAGCGCGCCGACGCGTTCTTGCGGTCTGGGCCGGTCGATCTCTGCTTCGTGGTGGACACCGAGGCTAGTTTCGGCTACATCGTTCAGTTTGCGTTGGCCGCCCGGGAACGGGGCGCTCTGCTCGTGGAAGTGAATCCCAGGGAGACGGATTTCACCCCGATGGCCGATATTCATCTACAGGGGCCGGCCGGGGCGTTACTCCCGCAACTGCTCGAATAGCCTTGACTCGCTGCGAAGGACCGTTGGGTTACGCGGCGATGGCCGTCTCGTAGTGCTTGCAGATCTGCTCGCGAAGGCTGCTCGCTTGTTTGCGAAGAACCACCTTTGTTTCGTCGGCCGAAACTCCGTCGAGTTGAGCCTCGATGGTCGTCAGCTCTTCCCGGAGATGGTTGATCATGGCCAGGCTGATATCCAGCTTCTTCAGATAGACTTCTTCGCGCTTCTTGCTCCTCTTATCGGCAATAAGCTCCGTTTTGAGCTCCGCCAGAGAGCGCAACATTTCGGTGGCCACCCCGTCGCGGATGATTCGGGGAGTCATCTTCCTCTCTGCATTCTCGGGCGTGTCCGATGACTGACCCACTATCTTGCCGTTTGCTGCCAAGGCCTTCTTCGTTTCTGCCGCCGAATAAACACCGGCTCTCTCATTACTGTCGAGACTAGTGTAATCGGTTCACTCGGTTCGTGTCACGAGCCGCTCATGGGATATGGCTGGGGGATGTGGCTGGGAGAGACGCTCCATGTCAGCCTCGTGTTATGCGTTCCCAATCCCGCATAGGAACGGTACTCTACAGCGTCTCCGCAGGCTCCTTCCGTGCTTGAATCGGATAGGACCTCTGAGAAACGCTCTGGGCTCACCATGTCACCTTTGGTGGATACTCGGGAACTCGAGGCGGTCGAATCCTGTCCCGTCGACTCCGTTCCCATGGGTGACAGGGCTGAGTGTGGGCCATGATTGGCGGGAGAGAACACGTGTCAAACTCTGGAGAGGCGTGCATGTTGCAGGAGACCGAAAACGCTGCGTCGCGGCACCGCAAATCGCTTCCTTACGCGGTAACGGTTCCCCTGCTGCTATCGCTGGTGGTCAAGTTGCTTCTGATCGGCCTCAATCGGGGCGAATACACGGACGGCATCCTCCAGCTAACTCTGTTTCAGCACGATGTCTCGTTTTTCCCCCCTCTCTACACCTGGACCGTACTCGCGCTGAATGCCGGGGGCGTACCTCTCCTCATCGCGGGCCGGTTGATTTCGATTCTGGCGTCCACGCTGACGGCGCTCGTGCTCTTCTCCCTCGCCGGGCGACTGACGCGTGACCCACGGTACCCCGTCTGGGCCGTGTGGCTCTATCTGGCGGCCCCCGTGCAGAACCGATGGGCGCTCCGGGTCATGACGGATCCCCTCTTCTCGTTGTTGTTTCTCGCCGCCCTGGTCGGCCTGATCGACGCTGTGCGTCATTCCGGCGCCCGTGGACGGCGTGCGCTGTGGGGCTCTCTCTTTTGGGCGGGATTGGCTTCGTTGACCCGCTACCACGGTCTGATCTTTCTCCCGTTGGCGGCGGCGCTCCCCTGGTGGCGATCGTTCCTTCCCCAAGACGAGAGCACCGAACAGTCCGACTCGAGCGGAGGCTGGGTTTGGCTACCGCTCGCCGCCCTGCCGTGGATTGCGCTCGGGGCGTGGATCGCGATGCGCGGCTTTGGCCATGGCGAGCAGTTCGCCGCGCGTGCGTCTCATGGGTTATTGAATACTTTTATAGCGTACTCGGTCACCGTGGAGGGTTGGCTTTTGTACCTGCCTTGGGCGCTGACCTATCCGCTGGCGCTGCTGGTTTTGCCGGGAGTTTTCTCGGCTTGGCGGGGTGGTGGCGTCTGGCCGGTCGTTCTCCGCTTGTCGTTGCTCCTGTTCGGCGTCTGGCTGGTTGTCCAGACGGCGTTTCAGTCTTTCCAGTTCCGGTATTGGCTACCGTTGCTCCCTCTTTTCTGTCTCCTGGCGGCGCGGGGAGCGTCGGTGCTTGGAGACAAACTCGTCACTCTGAGAGGCGGCGGGGCGTTTTCGCCCAAGGCGCTGATCGTGGGGGCGGCGATTTGGGGAGTTCTGATGACCGCCGCGGTCTGCTGGTTGCAGCGGAATACTTTTGCGAATGTTACGGCGACGGCGGAGTATGCCGGGCAGCTTCCGCTCGAGACGCGCGTATGGTGCGACGAGGAGTACCGTCCCGGAGTGGAGAATCCGAAAACCATGTTCTGGTCGGGCCGGAGCGATATTCTTCCGCTTCGGCGCGCACGGAAATTTGGAGGCGATCTGGCCTTGCGTGATGGAGATGTTTTGCTACTGCATCCGCATGCCTACAGCCCCGGAACCTACGTGGACCACCAGGAACTCCGCAAAGCGTTCGGACCCGAGTTCGACGTCGAACGTCTCGAACGGTGGGTTTTCGTGACCTGGCCGCTGCTACCCGACATCATGGTTAGCCCGCCCGGATCGACCAGCCAACCCTCGGCCCTCGCCTATCGCCACGCGGCGCAGGTCCATTGGGGACTCGCCCTACGCTTGCACACCGCGGAAACACGATGAACGATTCGCTCCATATCGCTTTGCTCGGTGACGGTGGCTCCATTCACAACCGTTTTGTCATGGAGTGGTTGGTCTCGCGTGGCCACCGCGTCACATTCTTGACCGACACGCCGATTCAGGTGCCCGGCGCGGTCGTGCGCTCGGTCGTGCCCCGCCATGGGTTCGGTTTTCTGCGTCATGTCGTCGCCGGTACGCGTGTGGCTTCCTACCTGCGCCGTTTTCCTCCCGATGTCGTCCATGTCCAAAATGTGGCTGGATATGGCTACTGGGGACTGCTGGCGCGGCTACACCCGCTGCTGGTTACCTGCTGGGGCAGTGACGTCTTACGTGTACACAAGGCTGGGCTGTTGCACGAGTTGGCGATTGTCGAGTCGCTTCGCGCGGCCGACCTGATCACCGGCGACGCAGAGCACCTCAACCAAGAGATACGCAGTTTGGCTTCCCCCTCCGCTCCGGTTGAGTGGTGGCAGTTTGGCGTGCCTGTCGACCGGTACCGTATCGATGCCAGCCGTGGCAACCCGCCCATCGTTCTCTCGATGCGGCGTCTGCGTCCGCTCTACCATATCGACACGATTGTCCGCGCGTTCGCCGCTGTCTCCAAAAGGGTTCCGGATGCGCGATTGGTTGTGGTCGGCGACGATGAGGACGGTCCGAGTTTGCACCGTCTGGCGGACGAACTCGGCCTCGCGGAGAAGATCACCTTCACGGGATGGGTTAGCGAGGAGGAACTCCGGGCGTGGTATGCCCGCGCCTCGGTCGCCGTCTCGGTTCCCGAATCCGATAGCACTCCGGTTTCGTTGTTGGAGTCATTCGCCTCGTCGCTTCCCGTCGTGCTGTCCGACCTTCCCGCCAACCGGGAATGGGTCGAGGACGGGGAGAACGGTCGTTTGGCTCCTGTGGGCGATGTCGAGGTGACGGCTGACGCGATTGCCGAGATTCTGCTGAACCCTGAGCGGGCGCGGGAATGGGGCCGGGCCAATCGGCGAACCGTTGAACTCCGTGGTGACCGGGATTCCAATATGTTGCAGCTGGAGGCTTGGTACCGGAGGTTGGCGAATGGCAGGTGATGGGGCAGAGGCGATTTCGGCGACGGCCTAGCCCAAGGGCTTGTCCTACTGAGCCAGAGCCTCTTCCTCGTTCTTGTAAGTCGGGAACGCCTCGGTCAGATGCGTCATCTCCAGGAGATCTTTGAGCATCGGCTGATCGACCGAACAGAGCGCGAAGGTTCCGCCGCCCGCCTGGGCGATCTGGAGCCCCTCGACCAAGGTGGCCAGGCCCGAACTATCCATGTAGGTGACTTCGGCCAGATTCATGATGCAGCGTCCAGAGCCGTCACCGAACAGTTTCAGTACCAGTGTTCTCAATTCGGGCGAACTCTGGATATTGATGATGCCTTTGGGGCGGAGGATGCACGTGTTGTCGGTCTGTGTCGTTTCTATATCCATGATCGGTCGTGAAAATGCGCTTTCGGATGCGGCACTGAGTCATCGGTCCTCAGGGTCCTAGCCGCTGATTGAGTCCCCGTTCTCATTTGTGGAATCGTTGGCGAAACGTTCCGGAGCATACTACGAGCCGGACCGGCGAAACCGGAGGGGGCCCCCGTGGGATTAGCCCTCGGCGGTGTGTGGGAGGTGCGGTTTTGTGTCGAGAAGTCCGTCGAGATCGATCTCGGCCGCTGCGATATCCGAGCGGTCGACAACGGTTGCCGCAGCGACCCCGGCGGCCACGGCCAGTGTCTCCGACAGCTCCTGACGAGACGCTCCGCATTCGGCGGCCTTCCGTAGATGACCTTCCAGACAGTTCTTT
>CAYTDF010000260.1:0-7003 GCA_964436365.1 uncultured bacterium
CGCCAACCGCAGGAGAAGAATTCGCAACAACGGGCCATTCGCAAGATCGAATGGACGGCGCGACTCTTCTTCGACGATTCGAATCGTCTCCCGCGGCCGCCCGCTCTCGGGAGTCGATCCCAGATCGAGCATTCGCAACGGCAATTGAATTTCGCTTGCGATTCTCTGCGTTGGCAACCCGTCGGTCTGCAGGAAGGTTGTGCGCAACGTTTCATGTCGGCGCACAATCTCACGCAAGCTATCTTCCAGGGCGCGTACGTTCAGCGATCCTTCCAACCGCAACGCAATCGAAACGTTGTAGAACGGATTGCCGGGCTCGAGTTGATCGAGGAACCAGAGCCGCTCTTGTGCGAATGAGAGCGGTACATTCTCACCATGTGGAACAGCCTCGATCGGCGGCGACGGAACGTCGCCTTCACACCGGTGAGCGTCGATCTGTTCGGCCATCTGGGCGACGGTGGGGCATTGGAATAGAATCCGGAGCGGCATGTCCACGCCGAAGGACTCGCGAACGCGGGAAATGACCTGCGTGGCTAGCAGCGAATGGCCGCCCAAATCGAAAAAATTGTCGTGAACGCCAGCCCGATCCACGCCGAGAATTCGCTCGAAGATACCTGACAGAATCTCTTCGGTGGGCGTCTGTGGCGCGGCGTAATCTTCCTCTGAGACAGGAGAATCCGGTTCGGGGAGTTTTCCGCGATCGATCTTGCCATTGGCGTTGAGAGGAAACACCTCCATCATCACAAAGGCGGATGGAATCATGTAAGCGGGTAGCGCCTTCTGAAGAAAAACCGTCAGTTCCTGAACGGTAGCGGCACCGTCTCGCGCGGGAACGATGTATCCCACTAACTTATCGTCCCGATACAACACAACCGACTCGAGCACGCCGGGATGAGAGAGAAGCGTGGATTCGATTTCACCGATTTCAATTCGGAAACCGCGTATCTTGATCTGGTTGTCTGCACGGCCCAGGAATTCGAGTTCCCCGGAAGGCCGGTAACGCACGATATCGCCGGTCCGGTAAAGGCGCGGCGTATCGTTGTCCAGGCGGATATCCGGGACAAAACTCTCCGCAGTCAACTCCGGCCGATTCCAATACCCCTGAGCCAGACCGTCACCTCCGACGTAGAGCTCGCCGGGAATACCGACCGGCACGGGTTGGCGATTTCGATCCAGCACAAAGACTGTGGAGTTGGCAATAGGTCTTCCAATCGGCACGGTTTGTGCATCGTCAGGGACTTCACGAACCGGATGCCAGGTTGAAAACGTCGTATTCTCGGTCGGACCGTAAACGTGCAACAGCCGTTGCGGCGGTCCATTCTCCATCACTTCACGAACCCAGCGGGGATCGACCGCTTCCCCACCGAAAAGGAGATTCCGCAGGGAGCGGAACCCATTGGGGATCTCGCGAGCTACTTGGTTGAAGAGCGCGGTTGTCAAGAACAGCGTCGTGATATCCTTCGCGAGCAATCGCTCGACGAAAGCGTGCGGCGACAGCGTGACGTCACGCTCGAAGCCAACCAGCGTACCTCCATTGAGGAGCGCGCCCCAAATCTCAAACGTGGCGGCGTCAAACGAGGTGTTCGACGCCTGCGCGATACGCTCGTCCGCGCTCAGTTGAACGTAATCCGTATTGCGCACCAGCCGATTCACGGCGCGGTGTGGCACAGAGACACCCTTCGGCTCGCCCGTGGAACCGGAGGTGTAAATTACGTAGGCCAAATCTTCCGCTCCGATTTCGGTCGGAAGGTCGTCATCACACTCTTTCGATATCGCTTCCCAATCCGTGTCCAACAGAACGGTTCTTACGGAGCCGTTGGGAAGCATATCCATCAGGCGGTTCTGGGTGACGAGCACCGTAGCGCCGGAATCTTCGAGCATAAAAGCCAAGCGGTCCTTGGGATAAGCGGTATCCAACGGCACATAGCCAGCCCCGGTCTTGAGAATCCCCAACATGCCGATGATGGCTTCCACCGAACGCTCAGCCATGATCGCGACGAGCGATCCCGGTCCGGCCCCGGCCGACCGCAGTGTGCGGGCCAGTTGGTTCGCGCGAGCGTTGAGTTGGGCGTATGTCAGCTGTCCGCTCTCGACACCGGCCAATTCGAAATCGACCGCCAAAGCATCGGGCGTCTCAGCGGTATAGTTCTCGAACAACTCGTGAATGGTGGCATCTCGAGGATATGACCGGTCTGTCTGATTCCAGTCGTGCAGCGTCCGTTTCTGTTCCGCTTCAGACAGCAACGGCAGCTCGGCGAATCGCGTGCAGGGATCGGCTACGGCCGCTTCGAGCAACGTCTGGAAATGCTCCAACATGCGGCCAATTGTGGAAGCTTCAAATAAATCCGTGCTGTACTCCACGACGCCTTTCAGCGTCTCCCCACGTTCCTCCAACAACACCATCAAATCGAATTTCGCCGTCCCCGTTTCAATGGCCAGCGGTTCGACGGACAGGCCGGGAAGACTCAGTTCTTGCGGTGGCAGGTTTTGCAGCGTGAATAGAACTTGAAAGAGGGGTGTATGGCCCATATTCCGCTCGGGTCGGAGTTCGTCCACCAGCTTCTCAAAGGGAATGTCCTGATGGTCGTAGGCCTCCAGAGCCACCTGTTTGGCGCGTTGCACAAGGCTCTCAAAACTCGGATTGCCAGACAGATCGATTCGTAGCAGAAGCGTGTTGACAAAGAAACCGACGATGGAATCGGTCTCGCGCCGTTGGCGGTTGGCGATTCCCGAGCCGAGGACAATCTCTTCTTGCCCGCTATAGCGCGACAGCAACGCTGCAAACGACGCTTGCAGTGTCATAAACAGCGTTGCACCGCATTGCTGACTGAGGTCCTTGAGTTTTCGAGTCAGTTCGGGAGAGAACTGAAATTGTTTGTGTCGGCCTTTGAAAGTCTGGACGAGGGGACGCGGATAATCTGTCGGCAAATCCAAGATGGCTGGCGCACCGGCCATCTTTTCGCGCCAGTATCCGAGTTGCATGTCGAGCACGCCATCGCGCAACCAACCGTGCTGCCATACTGCAAAATCCGCATACTGCAACTCCTGCGGGGGCAAAGGAGAAGAACGCCCCTGCTGGAAAGCCTCATACAGCGCGCCGAGTTCGCGGACGACGATCCCGACGGACCAACCATCCGAGACAATGTGGTGCATATTGACCAACAGAGTGTGGATGTCTTCGCTCTGCCGAATGAGAACGGCGCGGATCAATGGCCCGGATTCCAGTTCAAACGGCCGGGTCGCTTCGTCGGTGATTCGCTCCTGTAGTTCTCTTTCTCTCTGGCCCTCCGGTCGATTCCGTAAGTCCACAACCGGCAGGGTGAGCTGCAATTCGGCAGCGATGGACTGAGTGGGCGCACCGCCGACGCTGGGGAAACTCGTCCGAAAGACCTCATGACGGGCCACGATTTCGTTCAGGCACCGTTCTAAAACAGCCGCATCCAACCTGCCGCTGATCTTCAGCGCCGCTGGGACGTTATAGGTCGAGCCACCGTCTTCGAGACGGTCCAACAACCACAGTCGCTGCTGGGCGAACGACAACGGCAGCGTTTCATTGCGCGGCACCGGCCGCAGGCTATCGTCACTCAAAGACGGGGTACCACTGCTTTCTGAGCCAACAAACTCGCACAACGCTGCGACCGTGGGGCGCTCGAACAAATAGCGAAGTGGCACATCGATCTCGAACGCGTCACGCACGCAGGAAATCAGCTGTGTCGCGAGCAGTGAATGGCCGCCCAACTCAAAGAAGTCGTCGTGAATTCCGATTCTCTCGCGCCCCAGGGACTCTTCCCAGATGGCAACCATGTGCGTCTCGGCATGGGTCCGGGGTGCCGTGTACGCAGTTTCAAGGTTCAGTTTCGCATCGCGCGGATCGGGCAGTGCGCGCCTATCGATCTTCCCGTTTGATGTCAGCGGTAGACGTTCCAGGGGCACGAAGACCGAGGGAATCATGTAGCCGGGAAGAGACTTCGCCAGAAAACCGCGCAAGTCCGATACGCTCACATCGGTTGAAGAAACAATGTACGCCGTCAGTTTCGCGGACTCGCCATCCTCCTGCCACGCGAGAACTTCCGCCTCTTGCACGTCGGGGTGTTGCAGAAGCCTGGTTTGAATCTCGCCCAGTTCGACACGAAAACCGCGAATCTGCACCTGGTCGTCGATGCGCCCTAGGTATTCCAATTCCCCGTTCCGCAATCGCTTGCCCAGATCGCCCGACCGGTAAAGCCTTTCGCCCGACCGATGAGGGTTTTCGACAAACTTCTGTTGAGTGAGTTCGTCACGTCTTAGGTAGCCACGCCCGATTCCGCCACCGCCCACGCAGAGTTCGCCAGGCACACCGGCTGGCATGAGGCGGAGTTGCGAATCCATCACATAGACGGTCGTGGTCGGTATCGGAATGCCGATGTTGCTGGCGGGGTTGGCAATCTCCGCGTCGCCGATCTCCTTGAAGGTCACGTGCACCGTTGTCTCGGTGATGCCATACATATTGATTAAGTGCACGTTTTGAAATGCATCTCTCCATCGACGGAGACGCGTTGGGTTCAATGCTTCTCCGCCAAAGATCACATAACGCAGCGATAGGCCGGGATTGGGGACAGCGAGCGCCTCGCGCGTCAGATTATAGAACGCGCTCGGGGTCTGGTTCAGCACGGTCACGCCATCCCGCGCGAGAAATCTCAGGAATGAGGATGGTTCTTGCGCGTCCTCATTGGAGACGACGACCAGAGTTCCACCATGCAACAACGCTCCGTACATCTCCCACACCGAAAAGTCGAAGGCCTGGGAGTGGAACATCGACCAAACGTCATCGGCGCTGAATGAGAATTGGAGGCGATCGTTCACGACCAGCCGTACGACGTTACGGTGCTCGATGAGCGCCCCCTTCGGCTTGCCGGTGGAGCCGGACGTATAAATGCAGTAGGCGAGATTCGCCGGCCCGGCGGCTCGCGGCAGCGGCGTTGCCGGAAAACCGGCGATCTGTGCGCGATCGCTATCAACAAGCAGCCGGTGCGGGATGGGAACGGGGATCCGTTCGGCGATGGATGCGCTGCTGATGAGGTGTTGAATCCCGGCGTCCTCCAGCATGAAACGAATCCGCTCTTCCGGTGTGGCGGGATCGATGGGCAGATAAGCGCCGCCTGCTTTCAGCACAGCCAATAGCGCGACAACATTCTCAGCCGAGCGTTCGAGACAGACGCCGACGAGTGTATCCGGAGCAACACCGAATCCTCGTAGCGCGTGCGCGAGCCGATTCGCGCGCCGGTCCAGCTCTCGATAGGTCAGCTGCGTCTTCCCGAATATGAGTGCCGTCTTATCCGGCGTCCGCGCAGCCCGCTCCTCGAAGAGCTGGTGAATGGTCTTTTCCTGGGGATAATTCGCGGGGGCTGAATTCCACGTCACCAGCTCCCGCTCTTTTTCAGCCGCGTCTAATAGATCGACGCTGTCAATACGCGCCGAGGATGAATCGGCTGCGGCGTGCAGCATAACCCGATAGTGCCGCATCAACTGTTCGATCGTGGCACGCTCGTAGATGTCTTCGTTGTATACAGCCACGCCTGAGATATCCCCGTCTTCGTCGGTGATCGAAAGGTGGATATCGTATTTACCGTACCCGAGGTTGGTTTCGATTCGCCGCCCGGTGATCTCCCCCATCCGGACGGCAGCCGTTTCCTGTTGTTGATATTGAAAGAGCACGTCGAACAACGCGGTCCGGCTCATATCCTTTTCGGGATTCAGTTCCTGCACGAGCCGGTCGAACGGCATCCCTTCATACCGCGCGGCGTCACGGGCCGTCTTCGCAACCGAATGGAGTAGGGTCTTGAAATCGGGATTGCCGCTGAGATTGCTGCGCAAGACAACCAGATTGGCGATGGGGCCGATGACATTTCCGAGTCCGGGTTGATTGCGGCAAGCGCGGCTGTTGCCCACGACAATTTCATCCAGCCCGCTGTAGCGATGGAGCACGGCTTTGAAGCCAGAAAGTAATACATCCTCCTCGGTCACGCCGTGGGTCCGCGCGCAGGACCGGATCCGCTGTGCCAGTATTTTCTCGAAATTGAAGTGAACACGGCCTTCAGAGAAAGTGTGTACGGCCGGGCGGCTACGGTCCTCAGGCAGCTCAAGCGCTTGTAGTTTGCCCCGCAGTTGCCACCGCCAGTAGAAGAGAAGCGGTTCGAGATGCTCTTTCGTGAGAGAGCGTTGCCATCGGGTATGGTCGGCGTATTGAAAGGCCAGTACCGGCAAATCCGCTTTGCGGCCGGTGGATTCCGCGTCGTAAAGCTCCTGCAACTCATCCAAAATCAGCTGCATGGAGTAGCGGTCAACAACGATGTGGTGTGCCACGATCCCCAGCAGGAACTCTTCGTCCTCCATCTGGTAGAGCGCGGCGCGCAATAATGGGGCGCGCGCTAAAACAAGTGGGGTCTTTGCATACGCGATGGCTCGACTCAGAGCCCGGCCAAACGCTCCGTTTCCCGCGGCTCCACGGACATCTTCCGTATGGAGTGAAAAGCGGCATTTCGCGTCGTCTGATTGAAACTGATCGTCACTTTCGGAAAGAACGCGGGTCCGCAGAGCGGCGTGTCTTTCGAGGATCCTTTCGAAGCATGATTCCAGCCGGTCACAATCCACACGTCCACGCAGATGCAGAAACACGGGAATGTTATGATAAACCGGGTTGTGGGGATATACGTTTGCGGTCTCGAAACGATCGATGAACCACAACCGCTCCTGATGGTGGGACAGCGGTGCAGTCGCCGTGGATATGGGGAAATGAGAAATGACCATCATTCAATCGTTCTGTGATAGAAAAGCCCGCCGAATCGAATCATCAGGATTCGTGATGCGGCGTTCAGTTTCGGCCTTGGACGCCCCTCAGCCAATGCAGATCAGCCGACAACCTCCAAAACCGAGGCGATGCTCGGGAGTTCAAATGGGACATCCATCCGCAGATCATCGAGTGGAGAGACAGGGCTCTCCAAAACACTCTCAACAAGGTACTGAA
>CAYTDF010000261.1:0-6985 GCA_964436365.1 uncultured bacterium
AAGGATGGCTGTCGTTTTCCCGCTGGACGACTACTCTGTTGTTGGATTGCGGGTCTCTTTTCTGAGGTTGGCTGGTTCACGAGCGCCGTATGTCCGTGCAAAACGAGCGTTATGAGCTCTCGGCTCGGAAGCCACTTTTGAGAGATACTCTATAATGGTAACCTGGCTGCTAAGACCTTCAGTTTGTATGCCCACGTGAAAGAGAAGTGGCCACGAGGAGAAACGCTCCGGGTCTGGGATAGGTGAATCACGATGAAGAAACCGGTCATCAAAAGCGGTTTGGGCGCATTGCGGAAGACGGCGGCTTCGGTCAAGCAAGATGACCGATTGATGAAGGACGTCCACAAGATGGTGGATGAATGCCTCAAGAATCCAACCAACGCGTTACAGAACTTCAACACGTTTATGGATAACCGTCGCAGAGCCAACAAGATGGGGCCGGCGGAAGGGTTCGTACGAGTCGATGTTGACGGTGAGGTTGTGCTTCTGAGTGGGGAAGAAGCGCAACAGTTCATCGACGAGGCGGAAGAGGGTCCCGAACAAGAACAGCGGATCGCCGCGAAGATGAAACGCGTGCTCACCTGTATGCCGGAGGAACTTCTGGCGGAGGCGCATTTCGTACGAATGCTGGTGGAGGCCACGCTAGAGGCTTACGTGACCGGACTTGGTGACGACGACAGCGATGAGGCAAAAGCGCTACGGTCGCTTGTCACGAGCGTACAGATCCGGCTGCAGCGGCGCGTGACGGTGTTGGATCAGGACGGCGATACTCTAAAAGCCACGGAGAAGGCGATATCGGAGCACCGGAAGGCCAGCGGGATGGAGGAGTTTGAACGTGCGATCCAGCAACTTCAGCAAGCGCGCGCCCAGGGGGATGTCGCCACGCTGCAGAGACTGACCGGAGTGATACAGACCAGCCGGGCCGCATACGAGCGGGCTACGCACGCCATCGATCCCTCCACGCACACGTGCAAGATCGCCCGCAGGGACACACAGGTTCACATCAGCGTGTTCCTTCGGTATCTAGAGGCCCTGGTGCACAGGAAGAAAGAGGCGCTGGTCTCTTCCGTCAGTGGCCTACGCGAATCGGTAGAGTCGAGTGGTGGTTCCCCATCGATCGAACTTCAGGAGAAAGAGAAAGAGCTAGAGAACATCCAGCAGCAGGAGAACTTCGTCTCCGCGCAGGCGCGTGAATCGGAAGCGGTCGCCGCCGCGGTGACCAAAAGTCAGGGGCTGTCGCCGACAACGCCTCAAGCCGACGTTCAGGAGATCATGGATAAGGCCGGCGTCAAAGCCAAGAAACCCACCTCCGCCGCACCGGAACCCGAGCCGGAGACAAAAGGAAAGTCGTCGGGTATGCACGGCCGCCGCTAGTACACGTCACCAGAAGTATCGTATCAACCAATCGAGACGTCCTCGCTTCACGAAATAGATACCGGAAAATCGCATGATTTCCCGGATTTTGGCACGTTGCTCTTTCTGGTAGCAGTGCGTCGAGCAATCTTTGCATTTGGGTTTCGTGTACGGAGGCTTCGAGATATACGGGCAACGTTTGAGGTGCCCGTGTGCGTATGCCAAAAGCTCCGCGCAGTCCGCACACAGCGAGTGGCGGCGCGTGTCGTGGTGCTTGTGACAATAGACTTCGATGAACCGGAGGAGTGTTTTCATCTCTCCGGCGTAGCGTTTCTGTTCGTGCATGAGACTTGTCCCGAAGGTCATCTTGTATCGATGCGATCGGATGTGACATCTTCGGTCGTTTGTGAATAACACAACGCCGAGCCGAGTTGAAGTTCTCTCCACCGCTCTGTCACGGACAGCCAACACTCTGGGGCCTCCTCTCCGCCTACAGTCGAACGCTTGTGGAGAGGCGGCATGTCTGCGCCCACGCACCGTGCTAGACTGCGCTCTTCTAGAGCGTCTCGTAATCGTTTTTCCGCATGGCTTTTGACGAACGAACAGACAGGCACATCGAGCGAGGAATCTATCGCATGAACGATCCAAAACTCCACCGCCGCCGTTTTCTTCAATCCACGGGATTGGCAGCCGGTGCACTCACGCTTGCGCCGTATGCCGAGGAACAGAAGAGCCTCGTGGTGGAGGCACGTCGGCCGGGCATAATAAACGAAGACGACAGACCGGACCCGGTTGGCACGCAAGAAATGTTAGACCGAGCCATGCGGGCCTTGACCGGCGAAAAATCCCGACGCGATCAGTGGGCCCGTTTCGTCAAGAAGGACGAAGTGGTCGGACTGAAAGTGAACGGTCTCGGTGGCCCGCTGCTTTCGACGCGGACAGAGTTGCTCCAGGCGATCGTCCGCGGACTCTTGGATCTTGGCGTGAAGGAGAACAACATCATCGTCTGGGACAACCGGATGAGATGGCTCAAGAATGTGGGGCTAGAAACAAACCTCGGCGACAGTGGCATCCGCGTCTATCCGACCGATCATCCTGAAATGGGCCACGACGAGAAACTGACGGAATTCGGCGCCGGTTCCACTCATCTCTCAAAAATACTGACGGAGCAGATCGACGCTCTGATCAACGTGCCGATCATGAAGGATCACCGGCGCGCCGGAACCACGCTCTCCCTCAAGAATCTCTCGCACGGAATAACAGACAATCCAAACAAACATCACAGCGATTGTTGCGATCCTTACATTGCCGAGATCAACGCAATTCCCGTGGTCTGCAAGAAACACCGCTTGGTCGTCATGGACGCGTTGCGAGGCGGCTGTGACGGTGGCCCCGGTTACAAACCCCACGCGGTGGTCAACTATGAATCGCTGTATGTTTCGAGCGATCGCGTGGCAATCGACACCGTCGGAAGCGAACGGGTCGCGGCGGCGCGGAGAGAAAAGGGGCTCGCCCCGGTCGAAGAGCTCGGCCGTCCGGCCAAGTATCTTGTCACAGCCGAGAAACTTGGGCTCGGCCACCGCGACAAGGCCAAAATCGATCATCGAATCGTTGCCGGATAAGTTCGCAGCACCGTCCTTTCTCGGATGCGTAGAGATCCTTTCGAAAGCATGTCGCGCTTCTCTGACACGTTGACGCTGCACGAGGAGGTGAGTAGTCTCCTTCTTACAAATTCGTCGATAGGCAAGAAGACTGTGTGGGAGAGAACAAAGTGAAATACAATCGTACGGGATTTACATTAATTGAATTGTTGATTGTCGTAGCGATTATCGGGATTCTCGCGGCCATTGCCGTTCCCAATTTCCTCAACGCCCAGACACGGGCCAAGATTTCCAAGGTCGAAGCGGACATGCAGGCCTTCGGCACGGGATTCCAAATGTACCGGATGGACTCGGGTTTTTTCCCACCGCACATGAGCGGTCACCCGGCAAATCAAAACAAGTACTTAACCACCCCGATGGCGTACTTAGGCTCCATCCCGGAAGACCCGTTCCAGGCCGGTGCCGTCAAACTAGACAAGACCATCATTCAATACAGCCATGGGAGTTATCACGTCGACTGGTTTCCGAAGGTCGAGCCCGAGCGGATGATCGACGAACCCGGGCTATATGCGCAAGCCAAACAGGGGAAGACCGTTGCCACCCGAGGTGGCGGTCATGTCGGTACGGTCGGTTATTTCTGGAGCATGGGCCCCGACCAAAGGCATACCGCCGCGCGGATCTATGCGAGTTCCAACGGACTACGAAGCATCGGCGACGTTGTCCGCGTCGTACAGTAGACAGCGCACCGTCGCATCGGGTTTTCGGAACCTCCCGCGCAAGAACGGATCGAGACCCGCCAAGGCGATTTAACAGCAAATCACCCTGCGGACAAAACCGCAGGTGAACGACAACTGTCAACCGATAGTACTCCGAATCCTCCACCGCTCGGAAAGAAATCTAACATCTCCTGGTAAGGGAGGCGGCGTCTGGCGGGTGCCGGGTAGCTGGATAGCCGGGGAACGAATCTTGTCAAGGGAAGAGAGCATACCGACAACTTCACGGCGTCCCACTCGTCTTCTGCCGTCTCCGGTGTCATGGATCGTTTCCCGATTGCTATTCCAGCCTGTTTGAACTAGGATACTCCCGGAAATTGGGTCAAGGGGACGAATTGGTCGCACGGATAACTAACAAGCCATAAGGGTGTTACTTTCCTCATCGCGTCTGGAAGCCAGGTTGGGCCGTCCGGCGCAACGACCGAGTCTATAAAGAAACTGCGCTGGTCTAGAGCCAAGAGCCGTACATAACGCTTGGTTTTAGGACCCGTAAAAATTAATTGTTTAGGGAGCCACAGAATGACGAGTAGACGTAGTGCTTTTACACTCATCGAATTGTTGATTGTTGTAGCGATCATCGGGATCTTGGCAGCGATCGCCGTCCCCAACTTTCTTAACGCGCAAACCCGCGCAAAAGTAGTTCGCGTCGTCGCGGACATGAAGTCGGCCACAGACGCGCTCGAGATGTACCGCCTCGATAACGGACGCTACATCAGGACATTTCCAGGCGCGTCGGAGCTGTTCCAGCTGACCACACCGATGGCCTATCTGGCCTCGGTTCCCAAGGACTACTTCATCGGCAACGAAAGAGGCAGTTCTCTCAACTCGGACAGTACATCCGATTCGTGGGACTACACGGGGAGTGACTTGGCGTGGGGCCACAACAAACCTCCGCACGCCTACATCCTCAGTAGCATCGGTCCGGCAAAGTCCGGGCACGGTCCCCACGGGAATTGGTTCTCCACCAACTGGCGTCAGTGGCGCGCGAAACCGTTCCGGGACGCCCTGTACAACAGCAGTAACGGTATTCTGAGTAGGGGTTCGATCATTCATTACGGCGGTGACATCAGCCCGTTGAACCGCCCCGACTGAGACAACAGTTCCGGTAAAGCCTAAGACCTAACACCGAGCGTTGACAGTCTGATACACTCTTCTTGACCCGATGGGCCAAACGCCATCCGGAAGGAGAAAGTTATGACGAACGCTGCGAGGCAAAACTGTCGGGAAAAGGGTTTCACCTTGATCGAACTGCTCATCGTGGTGGCGATCATCGGCATCCTCGCCGCGATCGCGGTGCCAAACTTCCTGAACGCTCAAACACGGGCCAAGATCGCACGTATTCGTGCCGACATGAAGTCGCTCGACACCGCGATGGAGGCCTACTACCTCGACCACAACTCGTATATCCCGGATGCCAACCGTGCGGATATAAGGGTCTTCATGGGCGGCTTTCACTTCTTGACCACGCCGCTCGCCTACATGGGCGCGCCACCTCGCGACCCATTCGCGAAACTAGACAATGTCGACGCGAACGACCAGTTGCTTATCATCCTGACCGGCTCCACAAGGCATCCGAACATCTACACCCCGGCTGTCCCGCTCAACACCTTCATGCTCTTGAGCTGGGGACCGGACCGGGACAACGACAACACCGGATTTACGAATGGCGAGTACCCCTGGGGCAATCGAGGCGATGGGGAGGTGGAGTACTGGTTCAAGCGGCGGGCGTATGAAACGTCGAACGGGTTATACAGTAACGGGAATCTCCAGATTGGCGGCGGACAAAGACCGTCCGGCGAAACCTACCGTACGCTCGGACCGGTCTACGATTTCCTCTATGGGGGGCAGTGAGTTACACGGAGCGGCTTACTTGCCGAAGAGTTTCGAGATAAAAGCCATGCCGCCCGATTTCTTCTCTTTCTTTTTGGCCTTGGGTTTCTCGGGCTGAGAACCGGCGGGCTTTTCCGGCTTTTCCATCTCTTCGATCAGTTTCTCGAGGAACTCGACGAGTTTCTCGATCGCCTGAATCTGCACGCGCCGTTTCTTGAGCCCACCGTCCATTTCGGCCATCACCGCTTCCAGCATCTCGCGGTCGAATTTCGTCGGCTCTGCGGCCTCTTCGTCGGTCATCTTCTTGGCGAGCACATACGCCTGCGCCATTCTCTTCTTCATCGCCGGGCCGAGTTTGCTCTTGACAGACTTCATGTGCTCTTTCATGTAGACCCGCGACTGTTCGGTGAACCGGCTGCCGAGCTCGTGCTCGCGCGTGTAAATCCCGTGTTGACATTTCAGCTGATCAACAACAGCCTGATAGTACTGCTTGATAAGTTCTTTCGACCGCGTAGAGATGGCGGGCTTGGTCCCACTCATCATCTGCAGGAGTTCTTGTTTGACCCCCAAGATGTCGTGGGCCAACATAATAATGCTCTGCTCCCGCTTGCGGATGAACTTCATATGCGTGTTCTTGTCGAGCAGGCTGAAGTTCCCGAAGCGCGCCGTAAACAAGAAATCGACGACCTTCTTGCAGTTCTTGATGGAAAGTTTGCAGGCTTTATAGCGCTCGTCGTCCTTCACCTTGATCTGCATCTTGGCCAGTTCGCGGTTGCGTTCGCTGGACTTCTGTGCAGAGAAGGTGGTGAGGAAGTTCTTGATGGTCCCGATCACGACCTTGCCGATCACCAAACGAGGAACGACTTCCGAACGCGATACGTCCGGGTTCTTTTTCAGGTACTCGTCGACCAGTTCGTCTTGAATCTGATCGCTGAGATGATCGAAGTCTCCCATCGTAGGAATCCCTTTGGTGAATGCCGGACGCTCTCTTAGAATTATACCCGATGCCCGGAAACGGAACGCCGCTCGTTTGCCTTCGGACAGGGCGGGAGGAAAACACTCGAGACCGACAACGCCAGACCGTCACCCCACCCTGTGGCGTCTCGATCGCGAGTGACAAGAATCTCTTCCTAACCGTGCAAGGCATCCGCATAGCTCGGACACCACGGCTTCGGTCGAAAGAAAACAATCCTTAGCAGTTGCTCAAAATCAACGCTGGAACTTTACCGCAGAAGTGGACTTTGTTCCAGATTGGCGCAATACCATTTGGGCTTGCAATAGGTCGTTACACTTCGCCGGCGCGCTAGCACGCCCCATTCTCAGAAAGAGAGCAAACAGTGCCAGATGTAGACATAGCCCAGTGCATCGACATTCTCCCAGACCTCTTTGGCGAGTTCCTTATCGCCAGTGATTTCCGGGAGTTCCTTG
>CAYTDF010000262.1:0-6958 GCA_964436365.1 uncultured bacterium
GGGTTTCGATCTCCAAACTGAGCATGAAGGTCAACGACGAGATCGTCACCGCGAAAGTTGTCGAGGCCAGAGAGGCCCGCGAGACCTACGAGGCAATCGTCCGCAGCCAGCGGGACCCGGCGCTTCTTGAGTATGTCGGCCGGGAGCTCGTCCGGCTCCGGGTCTTCCCCATCGAACCCAACAGCGAGACCCGGGTCATCGTCGAGTATGAAGAGATCCTGCCCTACGACAGTGGCACCTCACGCTACAAATTCGGCTTCATCCAGCCGCGCAGGACAGGGCTCGGAGTCATCCAACCGGGTGGGACGGGCGAACGGCTCGATTCCTCCCGCGTCCAGGTCACTCTCAACACAAAAGGGACCCTGCGCACGGTCTACTCGCCCACCCACGACATCGATATCACCAGCCAGAGCGATCATCGGGCCAAGATCGAGTTTTCCGACGAAAACGTGACCCACAACCACGATTTCGAGCTGGTCTTCGGGGTCTCACCGGACGATGTCGCGCTGCATCTCCTCACCTACCGGGACGATGACGATGAAGATGGCTACTTCATGCTCCTGGGCAACCCCCGCAAGGGACTCGAGGCCAAGCAGCGGCTCGCGAAACGTGTCGTTTTCGTCATCGACACCTCGGGCAGCATGAAGAGTGACAAGAAGATCGAGCAGGCCAAGGAGGCGCTCCAGTTCACCCTCCAGAGCCTGCACCGGGACGATCTCTTCGGGCTGATCACGTTCTCCGGTGATATCGATAAGTTTTCGGACGAGCTCGCCCCCGCCCACGAGCGGGAAATCGAGAAGGCCGTCAAACACGTCAAGAAGCTCGAAGCCAATGGCGGCACCAACATCGATGAAGCGCTGGAAGAGGCCCTACAGATGCTCGATGAAGACGACGAGCGGCCGGCCTACGTCCTATTCCTCACCGACGGCCGACCCACCGAGGGCATACGTCTGGTCGACAAGATCCTCGAGCACAGCCAGGAGGAAAACGACGCCAAGGCCCGTATCTTCTCCTTCGGGGTGGGTTTCGATGTCAACACCGATCTCCTCGACCGCCTGGCCACCGAGCACCGCGGCATCGTCAACTATGTCCGGCCCACAGAGGATATTGAGGTCGCCATCTCCTCGCTGTACAGCAAGATCAGCAAACCCGTGCTTTCCGACCCGAAGCTCGATTTCGGCAAGATTCGGGCGTCGAAGATCTATCCCAAGCCTTTGCCGGACCTCTTCGCGGGCCAGCAGCTGGTGATATTGGGCCGTTATCGGGAGGGGGGGAAAACGACCGTGGCTCTCACCGGGAAGGTGGCAAGCCGGAAACAGAGTTACCGGACCGAGGTCAAGTTCGCTGAGGAATCCGACGATTACGAGTTCATCCCTCGTCTCTGGGCCTCCCGGCGCATCGGCTACCTATCCGAACAGATCTAGAAAGAGGGCGAGGAGAAGGAACTGGTCGATGAGGTCAAGTCGCTTTCGAAGGAGTTCGGCATCGTCACCCCCTGGACTTCGATGTTGATCACCGAAGACATGGAGAAGATGGGCGAAGCCATCACCTTGGGCACACGACTCCAACGAACTGATAGATTGAGGTTGCGAAGCCGCGACACGGGATCCCCGGATTTAGACAACTCTCCTGCGTGGTTCCGTCGCGGCGCTCAAACGGAAGCCGCCGCACCGCTTCAAACAACTATCCAAGACGAAGCACGGGATTTGAGGGCCTACCGTTTTGTCGACGACGGTAGTGTGAGAGCTGATCGTGAAGCCAGACCACAGGCCGACGTGCAGACTAGTCTCGATCCCTCTTCTCCTCACCCGGTTGTGAGTGGCGAGGCCACAGTCAGCCCACAGGCCGAAGCCCAGTTTACTTACGGCACCGGCACCGTCTGGGGAAACGGAGCCAGACCCGATGCAAAGGCGAAGAAATCTCGTGTCGTCGCAGGTCACTGGGGCAACTCAGGTGTCGTAACAGATCTCGGTGGCGTCTCAGGCGCGGCGGCAGTTGGCCGTTCGATGACCATCCAAGGCCAGTTGAAAGAGGCCAAACAGCTTGGCGACAGCATGGTTTTCTTCGATTCGATGGGTCGGCAACAAGTTGCACGCGGTGTGCAGCGGGTCGGCAAGACCAGTTTCTACCAGGTCGGCCCGGCCTGGGTGCAGGCGGGTTTCGATTTCAAAGCCAAAGAGAAGGCAATCCTGAAGATCAAACCGTTCAGCCAGGCCTACTTCGACCTACTCAAGGCCCTGCCGGAGCTCTCGAAATCGTTGGCCTTGGGCGACTTGCTCTATCTACACCACCGTGGCCATCACATCGTGGTTGTCGAAGACGGGCTGGACCAAATCACCAAGAAGCAACTCAACGCACTCAAGAAACCAGTATAGAGAGTTTCTCAGAATCTCCTCCCCCAAAGTTTGGGAAACGAAGTGTCGCTTGCGACAGAGGCTGGGTGGGGGTTTGAGGAAGAACCGCTCTGGAAGACTGTCGGAAAACTCAGATATGCTAGCTTAACTACTTAAGAAGGTGTAATGAATCCCGAGTGGCCGAGCGCAGTGAGGCCAATTCAAGGTTACGGTTCGAGGGGCGCGGGAGGAAAGACAGATTACACCGGCAATTGGACAGTCGATCTGAAGATCCCCCTAGAATCACGACCCCGGCTTACCGATACGCCTTCGGGCAGCGCGATAAAGCACCGCGCTCAACGTCAGAAGCAGTAGAATGTGCCCCAGATAAACGGAAACGAACGCAACCTGAGAGAACCATAGCGACGTCCAATACACCTGCGGCCAGGCGCGATAGAAGAACGGCGCGTACCATGGAGCCAGCAGCGCGGAAAACCAATCGAGACCGCCCCGGCCTCCGATCCCCACCCAAGGATCCGGGTGCGCGAGACGCAAGAAGCGCGGCAGGAAGAGAAAGAGCAGCGCCGACAGCGAGGAACGTGCTACGAAACAGCGAAGAGGTCCAGGTCGCCAACACGGAGAAAAACAGAACCGAGCAGAGGACGATCGGCAGATTGAGTAAATGCCCACCCCACACGGGTATGATGTTCTCCGTTGTGAACGGCGGGGTGCCGGAAGCCAAAATCCACAATATCCCCATCGGCAACAGGGGCAGTAGATACAGAGTGCCGATGAACAGCATCGAGGGCTCCAAAGCGTGCCGGAGCTTCCCCCAGAGAATCCTCTTCGGCCCCAACAGGGTCGCGCAGAGAGAGGGCCAGGTTCCCCGCTCACGTTCTCCGGCCAAGAGCGGCGCGGCAAGAATGGGCGAGACGATCATCGCCAGCAGGGTCCCGGTCCAGAGCATCCATTCCGGCTTGGTGGAGAGCAGTGCAAACGCCACAAAGATAAGGAATACGTATGTGAGCGGGTCCATCGGACCTTTCCGGTTCCGGATCAGAAACCGCGACCGTTCGGATCGGTAGACCGGGTTTTCATCGTCGGCGATCGGTTCGGGTTCGGACCGCCAGCCGAGGAGCTTGAATAGGCGGGCGAACTGCTGGGGTGGCGGCTGACCGGCACGTTTCGGGCCGGTCACCGAGCGGTGGAGGTGTGCAAACTCCCGGGGAACGGCCAAGTACAGAATCCGGCCGAAGAGAAGGGCCACCAACAGCAATGTCAACACCGATCCTGAGATCTCGTCCACAGGCCGAAGCGTGGTTTCACTCCCCGGCGAACGTGCAATCGCAAAACGCAACATCAAACACACATACATCATCGCGCCGTTGAACGCCACGAGAGCGAAACTCAGGACATAAGCGGACGCCAAACCGCGAAAGACACTCCAAGCCCGCAGGCCCGCCCACAGACCTCCCATCAGAACCAGGATTGCCGTGGCCGTCTGACGGAACGCCAGAGCCACCACATCCCCCGGGCTGACCGAACCCATGGGAAAGGTAAGGGCCAGAAACGGTAATGTACTGAAGATGGCAATGAGCACCATCCCGAACGAGACCGCCGATTTGGCGAAAATAACTCCCGCCAGACTCAGCGGAGTAGACAGCAGCGATTCCAAGGTGTTGGATTCCCGTTCTTCGGAGAACAGACGAAAACCGATCAGCGGAACGAGAACGCCGATGCTAAAGAGGCTGTACAGACCGTACGAATCGAGAAGGTTCTTCCCGAGGAGTCCCAGCGCGTCGTTCGACTCGGCTTGCCCCGCCGCTCCTCGATAGGCCGCGGTGAAACCCGCTGCGATCGCGAGAAGGGCGGCGCCGAGCGTCCACAGGCCTCGCGGCCGACGCAGGACAACTTGCAGCTGTCGGTGCAGAAGCGCGTGCGCCGGGTATCGGATGGGTATGACAGACGGCATGCAGGGTATCGCTCCGTTCGAGGCCCCCAGTAAGGAGTCCCAACACCATAGTACGGCGCTCGCACCGATGATGTCACGCCGCGGAAACCGAAATTGCGATGCTGATCAATCGTGCACGGCTCGTACTCGCCGGAAGCTGTCCGCGATCGCCGTTGCGCTGAGGGTAAGCAGAAGGCAGAGGTGGGCGGCGTACAGCTCCCAAAACACGGTGGGTGGCGACATTGGAGTCTTGGGGTTTAAGTTCCACGTATCGAAAAGGAAGGGCGCGTGCCAGACCGCCAGCAGGACGGCCAAACCATTCATCCGGCCGGAAGGGATGAAAAGGGTGTGCGGGTCCGGGTACAGCATATACACAATCCAGGGTCCAACCAGAAAAAGGAAGGCGATCAAGTACGCGACCATGAGTGCTGGAAAGCTACGCCGGGATCGGGCAGAGACCCAGATTGAAACGGCGGCCAAGAATACCGTGGTCGCCGTGATGACCGTAAGGTTGGCGAAATGGCGCACCGACTCCAGCAGGAAATAGTCGAAATCGAAACGGTCTCCGGCACTAACTCCAGAGATGATCCGACCGAAAAGCAGAATGAAAACGATCAGCGGCAGGGTCGGGATATACCACGCCCCCGCGTGGATCATGCCCTGTGTCGCCGTAAGCCGGAGCTTGCCCGATACGATCCGTCTAGCGTCGAGCAGGGTCGCCCGCAGGGCCTCCCAAGTCTGCCGCTCGCGCTCCCCGGTCAACGCCGAGGCCCCGACCAGCGGCGTGAAAACCATCGTCAGGAAGAGCGAGACGAACAACAGGAAGTCGGGAAACCACCGGAACCACGCCACGGCCAAGAAAGTCATGGCCGAACCGATCCACAGAACCGAAGGGGCGTCGATATACCGTCGCGCGACTTGCAGCAAGAAGCGCTGCCGTTCGGCGATATAGATCGGGTTCGTATCGTCGGGGATCGATTCACCGTGGTCGCTCACCCCCAACAGGCTCCAGAGTTGGCTATCTTTTCCTTTCATCCGAATCGGACGCCAGCTACGCGGCCGCATGGGTTTCACTTCACGTCTCAAATACGCGGCAACCGGGGCGATGAACACGAACAGGATCAGCGCCAGCATGTATACAGCGGGCAGGAGCAGAAGCAGCCGGGAGGCCTGGCCCGGCTCGCCGGAGAAGATACGTGTCGCGGCTCTCAGCAGGCTCTCGAGACACCCGAAACCGCAAGAGATCAGCAACAGCACCAGAACCAAGGTCCCGTATGCCGTCGCCAGGCTCCGGGTTGTCGAGCGGCACAGGGCCCCGGCCCAAATCCCGATGGAGACGACGATCAGTGTCAGCGATATCTGGCTGAAGATCAGGAGCAGAAACTCGTCAGGGCTAACCCCGCCCATAATGAACGTCAACGCCAGCAGTGGCAGGGTACCGAAGACAGCGGTCAGCATGGTCACCACCGACACCGTCACCTTCGACAGAACGAAGCCGATGGGTCTTTGCGGAGCGGTCAGCAGCAGGTCCAGGGTGTCGTTCTCACGCTCCTGGGCGATGGTCCGAACGCCGATCGGTGGCCCGAACAGCAGGATCGACGACAGGCTCAAGAGCGCGTACGCATAAAACAACTCACGGCCGAGCATGACCACACGGCCCGAGCTGAGGGCCGTGTGGGCCATCGACTCGTAGACGGTGATAAAACCAAGCGTGCCGATGAGCAACAACGAGCCAAAAACCCAGATACTCTTGGGCTTGCGCAGAGTCAGCAGCAGCTGATGGTGCAGCAGAGTCATCGACCCGAAGGGGCTGGAGAAACGTCCCCCAACTCGCTTCGGGCGCTGAGGCTCGGACTCGCGGGAGCGGCGCGCATGTTTCGAAACGGTATCTTCGGGAGGTACACGCGGGTTCATTACAGATGAGGGTACGTCAAGTTTACGGAAACGTCAGGTCCCGAGGAGAAAGGGCGATTACCCATTCTGAAGGAGTTCGAGCTGCTCATCCAGAGAGACATCGACTGCGACCAACGCAGTCTGGCGGTGGCGCAGCATTTTTAGAGCCTCCTGGGAAGCGACCTGCTGATGGTGAAAAAGCATGGCTTCTTGTTCGAGAATCCCGCTAGCCTCTTCCTCGGCGGCGCGAGTCTTCAGTGTGTTTTCAATCGCCGAGAGGAGGATCACGCGCTGGGCGAGGAGTGCGCAGCGACCCTCGTTAACACACTCGGTCATCTCGTGAAGGGACTCAAAGCGTTCCCGGTTCTCCTGCAGGTACTCGATGAGAGCCTCGGCGTCGGACTGTCGGCCCTCGTCCTTGGCGCGCAGGCACCATCCCAGCTTCACGATGTATTCGTCGAACAGCGGCTCTTCGTCGCACAAATCTCGGTACTTCGCTTCGGCTTCGATAAGGTTATGGACGAGTGACCTCGTTCCGTCGCGCGCTTCTTGGTAGTCGGCGATCCGAGCCTCGGCTTCCGATTCGGATGAACTCTCTTGAACGAACGCGGATCGAACCGCGCTAATCCCAAGGGCTTCGAAGAGTATGTGTTCCCGGCCGATCACTTCCGGCCCCTGTTTCTCTGCCCGTTCTACATCTTTCCTCAGCCACGCAACGTTCCGTTCCGCCTCGGTGAAACGGGATATAATGGGCAATGTCCGTTTGACCGGAGCACTTCTG
>CAYTDF010000263.1:0-6941 GCA_964436365.1 uncultured bacterium
AGAGCTATCCGCATCGGCGAAACATCGCCGAGGGCAAGAATTCGTTCGCGTATCCGTATGCGATCCAGACGCGCGACGGCAAAATCCACGTGATCTGCACAACGGACAGACGCACCACGATTCTGCATTTCGTGTTCGACGAAGAGGCGATCCTCGGAGCCTCTTCGAAATAGGCCCCTGTCAGAACGAGGAAGCGGGCGAAGGGCGCTGTTCGCTCAGGGTGCCTGCGCGGGAAGAACTTCCAGCGTGACCCGCTCCGCGTTTGGCCCCAACTTCATCCATGGGGGATGTGGACTGTCGACCGTGATGCGGCCGGTAAGATCGTGCGCACCCAAGAGTGGACTCTTGTCTTCTTCCAGGAGGAACGCCGGGCGATAGGCGTCGTCGTAGACCGTGCAGTCCACAAAATCCACACCACCGATTGTCTTGGTCAGTTCTGGGCGGCGTAGATGCAGGAGGAGCGGCACGCGCATCCCGCCATACTCGCGGTGCCGGGAAACCCAGGGGTTTCTCCAGTTACAGTTGACGAAACGCACCCGGACGCCGTCTGCCGATTTGTCGAACACTTTCGCGCCCTCTTTTCCCGTGTTCTCGGCCGTGCAGTTGATGAATTCGACCGTGCCTTGTGGGCCATCGTCTCGCACCGCGCCAACCGCCATCCCCGACCAGCCGCGAAGCGTGTTGTCGGTGAACGACTCGGGCGAAAGGTTGGCGGAGTGCCCCATTCGGGAGACACAGTTTTCGAAGCGGATGGAAACCGGATGGCTCTCTTTCGTGAGAGGCTTGAGGTAGACCAGGATGGCGTGCCCCTGGTTGTTCTCCATGACGCAGTTGCGAATGACGCAGTTCACCAACCGCTCGTCCGCACTATCGGGTTCCAGATCGATACCGGCTTCCGGCGGCGTACCGGATGTATCGGAGAAGCGACAGTTTTCGATCAGCAGATTCACCGCGCTGATCACGCTGATCCCCTGCCGGTGGTTGTCGTGGGAGACGACGTCGCGGATGACGACATCCTCACACCAACGGTTTTTCCCGCTCGAACCGATATAGATGCCGTCGCCGCCGCTGCTTTCGCAACGCACACCCTCGATACGAATACGCTGGCAGCCGCTGAACGACAACCCCATGCGCCACTCCGCCCGTTTGTACGCGTCGCTCTGGTAGTCTTTCTTACGCATACGGAGCGTGGCGCCATAGCCCGTTACCGTGATGTCGGATTGGTCCACGGCACGAAAAAGCGAATCGCCTCCGCCGTGGAATTCGCCTTCCTTGGCGAGGATCAGGACACCGGGTTCGAACACGAGTTTCAGGTGGCTGCGTAAGCGGATCGGCCGCACGATCCAAGGATCGCCTTTGTAGGGCACGATCACGGTTTTCGCACCGGAGTCGATCGCCGCTTGCAGAACTTCGGTTGCGTCTTCCGGGTCGAAGCCCCACCACGCGGCGTTCGCTGTTTTTTCCTCGCCCGAAAGCACCTCTTCTACCGCACCTTCGTTACGTGGTTCTGCCCCAAAGGTGGTTGGCGTGAGATGGAACAACCCGCACATGACTGTGCCGATGACGAGTATCTGCGAAAACATTTTCCTGTTCGTGAAAATCATGGGAACGCTCCTGTTTGATGGCGAAAGGTGGTTGCACGGCATAGCCGTTGCACAGATAGACTAGCACGGGAGCCATTCGACGACGACAGCGGCGTGTTGCCCCACCTCTCTCTCTAGCTATACTGAGCCGACGCAACGATTGTGAGCGCGCTCGAACTCTTCTTGACAGGAAAACGGAATGAATTATCGAATACATACTCGTGAGCGGACGCTAGGGACTTGTGCGGTCGCGCTAGGACTCTTGATCGCTATTCACACCGTGCCCGCTTGGAGCGGGGATATCCTCATGGAGGACGGGCCGGAGCGCGTTGTGAGCGGTGACCGCGCGGCGCGGATGGCCCGGGGAATCGGCATGGAAGTGTCCCCTTGCGATCTGCCGACCAAACACTTTGAGGCTGCGCTGCTGAAATGTGATGTGAAACTATCGGCGGGGGCGGTCGAGGCGCTTTGCGAAGGTCTACGGCGGTACGGTTGGGCGCAGTTCGAGCAAGAGCCCGAACAGGTTGGCAAGCGCCAGAAAGTCAGAGCCTATATCGGCCAAGACGGCACGGAGAGGCTTCGCATCGAAGACGTCGATCTCTACGACCAAATCGTCGCGGCTGCGGAGACGGAGTGGCGAGGTGGTGCTATTCGGGTCGAACGATTCGATCCGCTCCCGTCTGCGGATCCTTCCGCCTACGCCAGCCTGCTCTCGGTGGAGAACATGGTCTTCAACCAAGAGCATTTCGTTAAGCAGTTTTTCGAATCGATGCTGAATCTCGAGTGGCCGGGATTGGAGAATGCGAAAGCCGCCTACTTGAGTGAGAAACCGGCTTTGGCGATTTATGAAGTCAGCGAGTATTTCCGGCGCAAGACCGAACCGGCCGAATTTGTGGTCCGGCCGAAGCTCCAGCCGAAGGCGCAAGACGTTCCCAAGTCCATCCCGGCGGCAGAGAAGATATGCCGTCACATCTTCGACATCTACGGTCTGGAGATCGACATGGGCGACCCGATTGACTGGGGACGACAGATATCCGGACACGGCGAATGGTTGTGGACCCTGAACGGACACCACCAGTTCATCGTCCTGGCGCGGGCTTACCAAGCAACGGCCAATGAGAAGTACGCAAGTGAATTCGTCGCCCAAATAACCGATTGGATCATCCAAAACCCCGCACCACCTTACACGCTGACCCGCATCGCCACGTGGCGGAATCTCGAGGCGGGGTCGCGCTGTTCGCGGAGCTGGCCGGATTCGTTCTACGGCTTCCTCAACTCCGTTCACTTCACCCCGCAAGCGATACAACTCGTGCTTGGGTCGCTCTGGAGTCATGGGGAGTACATCGATGAGCATCCCGCCGGACTGCGGCGGCCAAGTAACTGGAGCGTTGTCGATTCTACCGGACTGGCCGCATTGGGAACCCATTTCCCGGAGTTTCAGGAGTCAGCACGCTGGCGTGAGGTCGGGTTCGAGCGGTTGACGCGGCAACTAGAGCTACAGGTGTATCCCGATGGTGCGCAATGGGAACTGACACCCGGCTACCACATCATGTGCCTGGGGCGCTTCGACCATGGCCTGCGGTTGGCGCGACGTGGGGAGCGTGATGCGTTCGAGGATTTCGCACGGCGGGTCGAGTCGATGTACGAATACTTGATGTGGATCGCCAAGCCCGACTTGACCACTCCGGCTTGGAGTGACGCATCGCCCGGCTCTCGCAAGAGTTTACTGCTGGAGGGCGCGCGGCGGTTCGAGCGGGCGGACATGCAATACGTGGCAACCCACGGCAAGGAAGGCAAACCGCCCAAAAGTTCCTCCAAACTCCTCGCGTGGTCCGGGTATGCCATGATGCGGAGCGGCTGGGATGCGGACGCGCTCTATCTCGGATTCGACGGTGGGCCGGTGGGGAGCAACCACTAGCACGAAGACAAACTCGCGATTGTGCTTTCTGCGTATGGCCGGAATTTCTTGGTCGACCCGGGCCCCTCTTCGTACGTCAAGAATGAGTGGCGTTCCTACGCTCTCAGCACCTCCGCGCACTCGACGATTTCGATCGACGGGTACGGGCAACGGCGGATTGAAAACAAGCAGGAGCACTTGGCGGATGAAACGCCCAACCCCGTATGGCTGTCGAACGACCGCTTCGATTACAGTCGGGCTCTGTATTCCTCCGGATACGGCTTGGACCGCTTGCCGGTGACGCACGAGCGTCAAGTCTTCTTCAGAAAGAACGAATATTGGGTGGTTGTGGACACGGTTGAGGGCGAGGGGGCACACACCGTCGAATCCCTCTTCCATTTCGCACCGGGATTCAAACTCACCTTGGGCGACAGGCTTGAGGCGGTCACGGATGTGCGCGACGGCCCCAACTTGCTGCTTCTGCCTTCGTCACAGAACGAGATGAAGGCCCGGATCGTCGAAGGCGAGACCGCGCCCCTGCCACAAGGTTGGTACGTTCCGGACAAGATCACACGCGTCCCGGCACCAGTGGTGTCTTACCGGCTGGAATGCGAACTCCCGCTGAAACTGGCGTACCTTCTGTATCCCGCACCCACCGGTGAGAAGCCTGAGGCCGAACTCAGCATGACCGAGCGTGACGATGGTTCTGTCGAACTCGTCGTGGCTCGACCGGGCAAGAAGACCGACCGTATACAGTTGTATAGGACTGGGGAACGCGTCGAACTCGTATCCGAGTGACGGAGTTCCTGCTGCAATCCGCTAGAGCTGAATCTCGATGGTCTGGATGCGCTTGGGCCCCACGGCAATGGCGACTTCGTTTCCTTGCGTCTTCAGCGTCTCTCCGGGAGTCTCCGCAAGATCGGTGTACCGGGCGAGTTTGACCGGCGTGGCGAGCCGTAGGCTGCCTTCCACTGATTCCTGCGTGGGATTGAAGAGCCGGACCACGATGCCTTCGCCACTCTCGGCCCGCTTGAGCGCCGTAAGCACAAGTGCTTTCGGATCGATCCGCAGAAAACTCTGTTCCTTCGGCAGAGAGCCCTTGTGCGGACCGGCCTGGGCGGCTTCGACGGGGACGTTGAACGACTCCGCCTCTTCGAACGCACCATTCTCCCAGCCGCCGGTGTGCGGATAGACGGCGTAGCGGAAGACGTGTTCGCCGGGGCATTGGCTCATGGTCATCTCGGGGTGCATTTCCCAGCGCCAACTCACTGTGGTGAGAGCGATTTCGAATCCACGCATCAGGGTGAGGATAATGGCCCGTTCCGGGTCGTCGCTGACTTCGTATTCCCGTAGACCGTCGTTGATCACGGCGAGACCGTTCTTGCAATCGGTCAAGTCCACAAAACGATGATGCGGATGGCTGGGATTGTAGGTTCCCGCCCAGGGATGTCCATCGGGTCGGTCGATGTCTCGCTCCACCACATCGAAGGCCGTCTCGGCATGCGACACGGTCGCCTGCAAGTGGGTGGGGAAGACGACGCGCAAGCGGTGGCTTTGGGCGCGGTTATCGAATCGCGTCTCGATCTCCACTTTCTTGCTCTCACGTCTCAGAGTGAGCGTCGACACGATCGGCATTTCGACGAGGTCTTCGCTCCGGCGGGCGTTATCGCCATCGGCGTCGAGCCGACGGACGAAGTCGCCGCGGCCTTCTTCGAGCGCGCGTGGCACGAGCATCGTCAACGCCACCTCGAAACGCGCCAAGAGAGGTGTGGATTCCAGGAGAGTGATTTCCGCTTGGCTGCCACGGCTGCTGACCACCCGGTCGTGGGCGGGCGGCACGTGCCGCCAGGGGTGACCGGCTTCCCCGGAGTCCTCGAAGAAGTGCAGGCCTGTGTATGTCTTGCCGTCCGCCTTATGCGTGAGGTCGAACGTTCCGTTGGGCTGTATTTCTACGCTGAGATGTTCGTTCTCCATCCGGGCGCGTCCGGTGACGAGCGTCCCGTTCATGATAAGGGCGGTCTTCTCGCGCTTGAGCAAATACGTACGATACCCCATACCCGGGAGCCGGTCGGCGGCCAAGTGCACGCAGACGCGCAAGCCGGGCATCTCCATGGTGGCGTCGCCGAGGTGGCGCACCGGGGGTGCGAGTTCCGCACGCGAGACTTCCCAGTGATCCACTTTCTCTCCGCTCGCTGCATCGACCAGACTGAACCGGTCGATGCCGCATTCTTCCGGCAAATCCAAATACAGGGTGACCGTTTCCGAGCGTTCGTAAGGCGAGGGGTTGAAGACGGTCAGTGCGATGTCGTCCTTTGCCAGATCGGAGTTATCGATTCGCAGTTGGATGTTCTGCATCCCGCGCCGCATGATCCCTTCGGAGAGCCCGAGGCTTTGTTCCAGCCGGTTATGGACGTCGCGTTCGATCTGGTCGACGCCGGTTCCGGCGATGCTGTCGTGCGGGTGGCTGCGCAGGAGATTCTTCCAGGCCAACTCGATTAGGTTTTGTGGGTATTCGGCACCGAGCGTCCACGCGCATGTGGCGAAGGGTTCCGCCTGGCGTTGCAGCAGGTATTCGGCCTGGGTGTTCTTCCGTTTCATCCGCGTCCGGGTCGATGTGATATCGCCATACAGGTGCGGGTGGATGCCGATCGGTTTCGGGATACGCTGCTCACCGTAGAGCGTCTTGATATCCTTCACATTCGCTTTGACTTTGGCGATCCAGTCGGGCAGGGAACTGTGCAGAATCGAGTGCGGACCGAGTTTACCCTGTGCGGCTTCGATGATGCGCAGTTCTCTCGCATCCGGTTCGGTGCTATCCAAGCCTTGCATCCCGGCCAGGAAACGCGTTGTCGCGTGAGCGCTTTCCAGTTCGAAAAGATGCTCGATGGAGCGGACGACGCGATCCTCGTCGAGGTGCCGCACCGGATCGGCGAGGAAATGGTGGGTTCGCTCGCGGCCATCCCGGCACAGGTGAAATGGCATACCTCCCTCGCGCCAATCGAAGCGGCGCTCTTCGATCTCTTTACCGTAAACCGTGGGACGGTAGACATGGAAATAGAAGTTGTAGCGCGCCATGCAACCCATGCGCGACGCTAGGACACGTGTGCCGTCGGGACCTTCGAAGTAGAACTCGGACTTGGTACGGTCCGGGTCGATGCCGTGGTAGAACAGGATGGTATCGATGCCGAAACCTGTATAGATCTGGGGCATCTGCGATGTCTGGCCGTACGAAAACGGGCTATAGCCCACCTTCATGACCTTGCCGAAACTCTCGGCGATTTTGTGCCCGATCAGGAGATTGCGAACGATCGATTCTCCCGTGACACAGAACTCTTCTGGGCAGCAGTACCAGGGACCTACATGCAGTTTTTCATCCCGGACCAGCTTCTTGATCTCCTCCGTCCGCTCGGGCCGGACTTCGAGATAGTCTTCTAGCGGGACGGTCTGCGAATCGAGGAGAT
>CAYTDF010000264.1:0-2374 GCA_964436365.1 uncultured bacterium
GCGGTCTCTTTGACCGTGAACTCGAGGTCGCGGGCGATGTCGAAGAGCAATCCAGGCACGCCACGGAATCCAGGTGTCGGATCGAACGGAACAAGGTGTTCGAAGAAGCCGGGCTCGGACTCACCTTCGAACGGCACGAAAGTGACGATGCCGTACATATCCATGACACCGAGTCCGACATAGCGTGCGCCACCTGCTGTCGGCACGAGTTCGATGTCGCGGTAGACCAACATCCCCACATCCGGGTTGATCGGCAGATCGCTGGTATCGACCGCAGGTGCGGCGCCAACGGGGATGATCTCGCCCAGGCTGGTCAGGATGTAGCCACCGAGACCGTTTGTATCTTGGTTGGCGACGTCGGGACCGCGATAGATCTCGAGGTCGATGGCGATAACTGCGGCGTACGGGTCGTTGACCTCTGGAACCGCGCTCATCAGCGGCGTCAGAGATTCGATCGCCGGGTTGATGTCACCTTCACCGTAGATACGGCCTTGGTAATCGAGGACGTAGAAGCCGTCGTTTCCGGCACCCTCAACGTCGACGAGCTGTCGTCCGAAGATGACGTCGCCGGAGAAGGTTCCAAAGTTGACACCGGTGGCCGGATCGTTGTCCGTATCGATGCCACCGTTACCAGCAACTGACGCGCCGAGGTTCGGCTGAACTGGCGGCAGAGCCCCAATGTTACCGGCTAGCAGGACGTAGATGCCTTGCGAACCGTTGAGGTCGTTCGCTTCGCCACTGAATTCGAGGTCAACCGCGAAGTCGGCGCTCGGTACTGGCTTGATCGCAAAGGCAGATGGATCGGGAATGAGATCGCGGATCAGGTTACCTTCGTCGTCAAATTCTTGAGTCAGAGCACCGGTGACCGGGTCGGTGATACCGATGTCGAAGTCGAACACGGCCGCGCCACCGATGGGTTCGTCACCGAACCGGGTGAGAGCCACGATACCCAAGAAGGCATCGGCCTCGATCGGGGTCGGGGTACTCGTCGGCGTGAAGACCTCCGGAGGCGTTTCTGTTGGAGTCGCTTCCGTTGGAGTTGCGGTCGGTGTATCCGTTGGAACTTCGGTATCGGTCGGGACAGCCGTGACCGTCTCGGTATCGGTCGGGACAGCCGTGACCGTCTCGGTATCGGTCGGCTCAACCGGAACCTCGGTATCGGTCGGCTCAACCGGAACCTCGGTATCGGTCGGGACAGCCGTCACAGTCTCGGTATCGGTCGGAACCGCTGTCACGGTTTCGGTCGGGGTATCGGTCGGCTCAACCGGAACTTCAGTGTCGGTCGGCGGAACAACCGTCGGCGTTTCGGTATCGGTTGGGATAGCCGTTGGGGTCTCGCCGGTGACCGTGACCACGCCCGGCAGGTGAAGCGCGAAAGCCAGGTCATCCGTGATATTCGCGATCAACAGTGGCGACACACCCTCGACCGCGCCGGTGAACTGCAAGCGGAGCAGTTGGACAACCGCCTCCGGCGAACTGATGGTGTTGGAGCGGATTGGGTTGTCGGCGATGCCTCCGATTGCGATGACATTGACGACACCGTCGCCCGCGTCAACCGCCGAAACACTGCCGGTGTTATCAATGCTCTCCGTGAGGAAGGTACCCACCGCGTCATCGGCCGTCGGAGCTGTGAGACCGGTGAAGGTCAGGACGCTCTGATCGTAGAACACCTGGAAGGTGAAGGCGTCCACGTCGGTGTATCCACCCGCCTGAACGGCGATGGCAACGCTCTGGTTCTGGTCGATTTCCAGATCGTCGATCTGCATCTGTAGCGGGAACGCCACTGAGGTCTCGGTGGGCGTAGCCGTCGGGCTCTCGGGGATCTCTGTGTCCGTCGGAACGGCAGTCGGCGTCTCATGAACGGCAGTCGGCGTCTCAGGAACGGCAGTCGGGCTCTCGGGGACGTCTGTGTCCGTCGGAACCGCGGTCGGCGTCTCAGGAACGGCAGTCGGGCTCTCGGGGACGTCTGTGTCCGTCGGAACCGCGGTCGGCGTCTCAGGAACGGCCGTCGGGCTCTCGGGGACGTCTGTATTCGTCGGAACCGCAGTCGGCGTTTCAGGAACGGCCGTCGGGCTCTCGGGGACTTCTGTGTTCGTCGGAACCGCCGTCGGGCTCTCAGGAACGTCTGTGTCCGTGGGGACCGCCGTCGGGACAGCCGTCGGTGTTTCAGGAACAGCCGTCGGCGTCTCGCCCTGGGCCCAGCCTGCCGTGGGGCAAACAGTCAGACACGCGAGGACGCACACATACCCGAGCGCTTTAATCGTGATTTTCATCAGAAGTGCCTCCCTCCGTCTTGCAACGGAAGCCACCGCAATGGTGGCTAAGCCAGAAGTTAAAATGTCATGCATAACCGTGCCGTAACCTCATGGGTCAC
>CAYTDF010000264.1:2384-6940 GCA_964436365.1 uncultured bacterium
AGGGCGCGGGAACTATCCCCGTTAACGCTTCACCGGAAAGTCCAGTGCTTGAATCGCTTGCACCCTCCATGGTGGTTGTCGTGATGTGTGTATCGGAATCGATGGCGATCAGTGAATCGCTTTGGAAACTAATCTCGGTTTCACCGCCCTGAAAATCGTCAAGAGCGCTGAACGTAATCGAGGCGATTCGCGCATCGCCAGGAAACGCATCGCCAGGAAAACTGCGGCTTTCGCGGTCGTCGCCGGGGCGGACGAGAAGGACGAAAACAACGTCATCGATAAAACCGTTCTGATTGCTGACCGCGGGATCCTCAAAGATCTCCACGCTCTCCAGAATATCGGTGAGATCGTTGGGGTCGTTGGAAGTAACGAAAAGGCCCTGGATGTTGAACTCGGGATCGGCCGCGACGAGAGCGAGGTCGCTTTCTCCGATTTGGTCGTCACCGTCGAGGTCGAAGTACTGGCTGTAATCGACGCCCCCGGGCTCGGTTCCGATGCGTGCGCCGATCTCGCGCACATCGAAGACATTCACACGGCCGTCGAAGTTGACGTCGCCGAAGGTCTCTTGGACGCTGACGACCTGCAACTTGGTTTCATCGAAGTCAATATCACAGTTAGCACCCATCAGTTTGTCGGCACCCTGTAGGACAACGGTGACCGTGAAGGTCCGGGAGTCGGCCGTATAAGGTCCGTCTGTGATAGCGCTCGAGGTGCGCGTGTCGTCGCCCGGGGTCGTATCGAACCGAAAAACAGCATCGTTGTTCCACGGTTGAGCGAACGCTGGCGATGCGAACACCGCGATCAGTGAAAAGACAAGAAGGACGCGAGGCACGCGCGACCCATTGGTGAAGTTCATTCCATTCCTCCAGCCTGGCCGGTGCTCTAACGCCACGAGGTCGGCGGCCCGCAACGTTGGCGAAACGACGGCCAGTGACGTTAACATCAAACGTGACAGCGTTTTCGGGGATCAGCGGGGCTGACGAGACTCGAACTCGCGACCTCCTGATCGACAGTCAGGCATTCTAACCAAACTGAACTACAGCCCCGCTGATCCTCCGAAAACAGTCAACGTTCATAACCCTCCAGGTCTCCACAAACACGTGAAAACCATGGGCAAGACAGGACTTGAACCTGCGACTTCCTGCTTGTAAGGCAGGCGCTCTAACCAGCTGAGCTACTCGCCCTGGAGATACCTCTGGAAACTATAGGGCGGAGAAGCCTTCAGTGTCAAGCAGAATCGGGTGAGTACGCATGCAAAAAAGTCTTGACTTTACTGCACTTCATGTCCTACCTGGCCATATTCCCAAGACTCGAGCCGTTCGACACAAGGACGGTCAGCGGGAAATGAGGGCCCGCAACCACCTTCTGGGCCGAAACCAGCGGCGAGTTGGCTCAACCGCAACCGCGGCTCCTCCCAATTTTGGCCAAGGCTGGGTAGCATCGGGGGCGCGGTGCGCACAGTCAAGCCATCTCCCGAGTACGTGGGGAAGCTCCTCCGAACCGTACACGTGAACCTGCCGAACGCCGAACGTGTGCCGGTTAAGCCTGCCGAGAATCCCAAGAACCCCAGCCAAACGGTGCATGGCGGCGTGCGAATCCACGAACCACTCATCGACTCGCTGCCCTAACCGGCGGAGCGCTTCACGGCTCTCAACCGAACACCGAGCCGCCTCAAGATCGGCCATGGAAACCAGCGCCGCCCAAGGAAGGTCGGCGTTTAGGGCAGCCGGACTTGGAGATATGTCCATGCCGATTGTCACTAGCGCATCCAAATTGGGGTCTCTTAGGTGAGCGGCGATACCCCGGCGGGCGACGATGGGGTTGTGCCCCGCCTGACGGAAGCTTGTCTCGATCGAGCTGACGTCCGCTCCAACACCTACCGCAACAAGAACTTTCACACCATCACCTCCTCAAGCACCCGCCACGCCTTCGGTCGCCACGCGCCATGGTATTCCAGGTGCTCGCGTAACACGTCCATCATAGCCCGCACATCCGATTCTTCCACGTTGCAGGTTGACGCTTTCCCACCGTGGGTCAGATGCCGGAACGCAGCCAGCACCGCTGGAGAGAGCGGCCGGTCGTGCACGGATGCGGACGCCGCATCCACCAGCCCCCCCGCTTGCGCGGAGAACCGCCATCCCGAGGAGTCTCGTACCCCCGTCCGAAGACAGATATCGAAACCCGGTGCGAATCCCAGCAGAGTCAGCACGCGAAGATGAAGGGCCACGAGTTCGAGGCGAGTAGGCCGATTCCGGTCCCAGTGTTCCAAGGCCTTCGTCGTCAACCGGTAGAGGCCGGGCATCGGTTCGATCTCTTCCGTGAGTGCGTCGATGGGCTCCACTGCGCAGTTGGCAACCGCGAAACGGACGACATCCTGCTGTAGAGCGGCGTGGTGACGAACGAGCGACGCTTGGGTGACAGTCCAGACGGTCTGCTCTTCACTCCGGGCATAGAGCACTACATCCACCACGTTGAAGGGCTGCAACGTGCCCGCAAGTTTATTGGTTGCCTTGTAGAGCGAGGGTGCCTTGGCCTTCCTTTTTCCTTCCGTCTCTCCCAGGAAGGTCAGCATGGCATCGGCTTCACGCAACCGGCGGCGGAGAAGGACGAGCATGCGATCGCGAAGGTGAGGCATCTCTTCAGTGTGCAATCCGCTCGGGTTTTCTCAAGGCCACCGGATAGGCCGTTCCTCAGAACGTTCTCCGAAGGCGGGCAACCGGAGCGGAAGCTTGATCGCCGGTGGCGCACGTCGATAGCCTGACACAAACGCAGAGGTGCAGCCCCATGAACTTTCTCGACGGTATCAAACGCTGGTGGCGGAATCTCAAGACCAGCGCGGGAGGAGGGTTCTTGTGCGACACGTGCAAGTTGAGCTACGGAAGCGTCTGCACGCGGCCGGAGCGCCCCAATGCCCGGAAATGCCCCGAGTACTTGCCCAAATGACGCAAGTGCGCGTCTCGGTCGTTACGGACACCACCCCAAGAAATTCTCAAGCATACGGAGCCCCACCGGTCCGCTCTTTTCAGGGTGGAACTGCGTCGCGATCAGGCTGCCATAAGCCACAACACTGCTAAACTCGACGCCGTAGGTTGTCCGGCCGATCACCACCGAATCCTCAGCCGGAACGGGGTGGTAGGAGTTGACGAAGTAGAAGTCGGCTCCATCGGGAACGCCCTCAAAGAAGGGGTGCGGGCGCGTCTGATAGGCCTGGTTCCAGCCAATCTGCGGCACTTTGAGCGCAGTGTCGTCGGGGAAGCGCTGCACGGCCCCCGGGAGCAAGCCCAGGCACTCCGCATCGTTCTCTTCGCTGCGCTCGAGGATAATCTGAATACCGATACAGATGAAAAGCACGGGAACGCCCTGCCCCACGCGGTCCCGGATGGCCCGATCGAGGCCACGTTCCCGCATGGCGTCCATCACCGCCCCGGCTGCGCCTACGCCGGGAAAGATGACGCGCTCGGCCGAGGCGACCCGCTCCGCCTCGCTGGTGACTTCGCACTCGAACCCAAGGCGGGAGACAGCCCGCTCCACGCTCTTCAGGTTTCCCGCCCCATAATCGACAATTATCGTTTTCATCGTGTTCTGTCCTAAAGTTCCTCAAGCGACGTTCCGCCCCCGATTCAGTCCCCGATTCACCCTACCAGCCTCCGGAGGGAAGCCAAAAGGCCGCGTCAGGTTACGAGAACGGCCCGAACCGGTGAGGCCTCCGCGCCAGCCATTTTCAGCGGCAGGCAGATCAACGTGTAGCACCCCGCAGGCACTTCGCGCAGATTGAGGTTCTCGATAATAGGAATCCCGTGGCCCAAGAGAGTCTTGTGGGTAGGAAAGTCCCGGCTGGTGAAGGGATCGACACTCATGTAATCCACACCGACCAAGGCGACCTTCTTGTCCACACAGTGCTGTCCCACCTCCGGCGCGAAGTGGACGTACCGCTCTGAAAACTCGCCCGATGTCGTCAGTCCGGATCGAGAATTCTCGGTCTGAAACAGCAACGCCTCGCCGGGCTCGATCTCCACACCGGATAAGGACTCCATCGAGACCGACTCGCGCTCCTCCACAGCGATAACCCGGGCGGGAAGGATAAAATCCCGTGCGGGGTGATCCTCCATCGGCCGCGCGTCGTCGATGAAATGCAAGGGAAGATCCAGATGGGTTCCCGAATGTGCGCTCATCTCCAACCGGGAGACGTTGGAGTGGTTCCCGGATGCGATCGACTCCGTACGCACAAACAGATACGGCTGATCGCCCGGGTAAACGGAAGACTCCTCGCCCAAGGTAACACTGAGATCGTAGACGTTCTTGAATGTTGGCTTCATGGAAACAGCCCCGCCTCCAGGATGAAATCTCCGGCAAGAATACATGATTCGCCGCTCGTGGTTAGGACAAACGCCCCGTCGCATGCCGATCGAGAATGCGCCCGTGTGGAAAACCACGAGGGAGAGGTCCGCGGTATTGAGCGGTCGGTCCTTCTCCAGTACGACAGGTCAATTCTGGAGATCGCTTCACGTTTCCTGACAAATCATGCGAGGGATACTGTCAATTCAATGCGTTTTCAG
>CAYTDF010000265.1:0-6939 GCA_964436365.1 uncultured bacterium
CAACGATATCCCGAATCGGAGTTCCACTCGGCTGTGGCCGCGCAGTGTTTGCCACCGGTCGTGGGGGGGGCTCGGTACAGGGAACATATTGACTTGAACACCAATCCAATCAGCGTAGAGGATCTTTATAACCATGAGAAAACAACGCATTCAACTCTCAACAGACGAGCTGCCTCGTCAGTGGTACAATGTCGCCGCGGACCTCCCGGAACCTCTGCCGCCTCCGCTTCACCCGGCGACAAGAGAACCCGCCGGACCGGACGTGCTCTCGGTGATTTTCCCGATGAACCTGCTCGAACAAGAGATGAGCCAGGAGCGCTGGATCGACATTCCTGAACCGATTCTCGACGAACTCTCGCTCTGGCGTCCCACGCCGCTGGTGCGCGCCCACGATCTGGAACAGTATCTGGGGACCCCGGCGAAGATCTTCTACAAGAATGAATCGCTCAGCCCCGCGGGTAGTCATAAACCGAACACGGCGATCGCGCAGGCCTATTACAACAAGTAAGCCGGAACCAAGCGCATCTCGACCGAGACCGGCGCGGGACAGTGGGGCAGTGCGCTTTCCTATGCGACCAGCCGCTTTGGGCTCGATTGCGAAGTCTATATGGTCAAGATCAGCTATGAGCAGAAGCCGTACCGCAAATCGATGATCAACACCTGGGGCGCCAGAATCTACCCCAGCCCCTCCGACCACACCCAGACCGGCAAGGCCATTCTCGCCCAGATGCCGGATACGCTCGGCTCTCTCGGCATCGCGATCAGCGAGGCCTGTGAAATCGCTGCCACCAACGACGATACGAAATACTCCCTGGGCAGCGTGCTCAACCACGTTTGTATGCACCAGACCATCATCGGACTCGAAGCCAAGAAACAGTTTGAGATGGCCGGTCTCTATCCCGATATCCTTATCGGTTGCGCCGGTGGTGGAAGCAACTTGGCCGGTTTTGCCTATCCTTTCGTCGGGGACAAGGTGAATGGCAAGAACGTCCAGATCATCGCTGTCGAGCCTGCCGCTTGCCCGACCATGACGCGTGGCAAGTACGCGTACGATTTCGGCGACACCGCCGAAACCACACCGCTCCTCAAGATGCACACCCTCGGGCATACCTTCATTCCGCCGGGTATCCACGCTGGTGGTCTTCGCTATCATGGCATGGCTCCGACCGTGTCGGCGTGCATCGACCAGAAGCTGATCGAAGCGACCAGTGTGCACCAGGTGGCCTGTTTCGAGGCGGGCGCCCTCTTCGCCAAGACCGAAGGAATCATCCCCGCACCGGAAACCTGTCACGCCATTCGGACGACGATCGATGAAGCGCTGAAGTGCAAGGAGACCGGCGAAGCCAAGGTGATTGGCTTCAACCTGTCCGGGCATGGGCACTTCGATATGACCTCGTACGACAAGTATTTCTCGGGCGACCTCACCGACTATGACTACCCCGAAGAGATGATCACCGAGGCCCTTACGCATTTGCCGTAACCTGGCCCGATAACTCTGAGAGTAGCGCCCCAGGACTGTTGAGGTCCCGGGGCGTTTTGAATTCCAGGTTCGGGTGGACTCGCGAAGCGAATGACGTCACGCTCCAGCATGATGAGAAACTCTCCCCGGTCGAAAATCCTTGTCTGGCTCCCGGTCGTTTGGCTCGCGCTGGTGTTGGGTGCGTTCTTGCTTGGCAATCCCAAGGGGCAACCTTTTCTCGGCCAGCTCTTGCCGGATTTGGTGCAGATGATGTTGCGCGCGGAGTTTCCGTGGGAGGCGTGGGCAAAACTCGTGCCCCGCGCGTTACTTTTGACATTGGGGTGGCTGCCCTGGATGGCGGTGGGGTGGATCGGTCTTTGGGCGCTGGAGCCCCGCGGCACGCGCTTTTTACGGTTTTGTACTTGGACACCTCTGGAAGCGCTGGTCTTGGCGCCGGTACTCGGGACAGCGGTCACGGCCACGCCATTGGTGCTTTTGGGGATTGGCTTTTGGCTGTCGCGCTGGACGGTATTGGCCACGTTGATTGTGTCGGGCTTTGGATTATGGTTTGTCGGCCGTATGAATTGGCTGCGTGGAGAGACGCGCGAAACAGTGCGGGATAGCGATCCCGAACCGACGCCGCAGTGGGCGATCCGCGCGGCCTGGACGCTCATTGTCTGTATTACTGCGTGGACCTTCTTTCACGGGTTGGCGTTTCCGGTCGACTACTGGGACGCCTTGATCTACTACATCCACTACGGCGAAATGACTTACGAACGGGGCGGGTTTCCGGTTTTGGTTCAGCTGCAAGTCGGGCTCGGACTGGGGGCGAACTATCCGCATTTGTACGCCGCGTTGCAGGTGGCGCAGGCCTGTTTGTGGGGCGGGTGGAGCGACGCGTACGGCCAGGTTTTGATGCCCTTGGCGGGGCTGGGGACGACACTGCTGATTTATACGTTAGTTCGGCGGCTCTTCGGACGGCGGGACGTTGCGGTCTTCTCGGCGTTGGCGTTTCGGGTGATGCCGTACGCGCTGACGTACTCGGTTTGGTGCAGCGATTACGCATTAGTGATGTTTGGCACGATGGCGTTACTGGCCACGCTCTATCCCTATTTGACGTCGAAAAACGGCGGAAATTGGGTGCAACTGGTGTTGCCGGTGGTGGTGGCTTCGGTCTTCCCGCAACTGAACTATATGGGCTGGATTGTCTGGGCTCCGCTTGGCCTGGCGCTCTTTTTGGGCGGCGTGCGACCGGCGAATTCCGATGCCCGGCGGAGGTTGCTTTTTGGAGCGGGCGTGTTGCTTTTGGGGTCACTTTGGGCAACACCTTGGTACATTCGGAACATCTGGGTCACCGGGAACCCTGTGTACGCTTTTTTCCCCACCCTTTTGGGCGGAATGAAGATCGATCTCGATGTTCTGGCTTCCTGCGAAAAAGAGTGGGCCGCGAACGGCGACGGGTTGGGGCAGGTCGGCGCTACGGTCTGGGAACGAATCGTCCACACTCCGGAGTACTTCCTGTACTTCCAATGGAAATGGGCCCCGGTTGTTTTGGGGCTGGCGATCCCCGGGCTCTTCCTGGGTTGGAAGGATCCCTCCCGGCGGCTGTATGCGGTGGCGGCGGTGTATGGGCTGCTCGTGCTTTTCTACAGTTACGCGATCAGCGGTCTGTATCTGTATCACGCGATCGCGCTGTTTCCTTTGGCGGCGTTGTTTGGGGCGCGGGTGTTGGCCGCGGTCGACGACCGGCGGGTGTGCACGCTGATGGCGGTGGTGATGCTGGTGGCGGGGTTGGCTCCGGGATTGGCGTTTTCCGCTTTGGGGCCGAAAGCGCGCGGCGCGGGGCTCGGTCTTTTGCGTTTGGCGGGCGGCCCGGCGGAGTCGTTCTACTACGCGGTGGATCCGGCGGACGCTTCGATGTGGCGTTGGATCGAGAACAATGTGGAGAAGGACGCCGGGCTGGTGACGCACGAAAACCGCTACCATGTTTTCCGGCGCGACCTGCGTTTGGTGCATCTGGACGATTGGGATTTGTTACCCTTTTACGACCGGCCCTGGAAGGATGTTCGCGCCGAACTGGAGCGGCGAGACCTCCATTATTATCTGGCCATCCCAAACGAAAAGAACCATCCCATCACCCTGCGTTTGGGAATTCACGACCGGCTCGGTGACGCCTACGAACTGTTGCACGAGACCTGGGAGACGGCACCGGACGGTAGGCGTGTGGGGCACCGGCGGTTGTATCGGCTGTCGGGTGAAGGTGGCTGATAACCTAGTATTGAATATTTGACAGACGAGGAGTGCATGATGTTTTACGACCCGCGTGTAAGCGACCTGGCCAAGACACTGGTCAGCCATTCTGTGGAGGTGGCGTCGGGTGACGCCGTGTTGATCGAGTCCCATGGCTTCGCACCCCAGGCATTGGTGGAGGCGATTGCGGGCGAGGTGACCCGCGCGGGCGGGATCCCCGTGGTCAACTTTTTGCAGCCGTCGGTGACGCGGCGGATTTTGCTCGACGCGCCGGAAGCGACCGTGCGGCGGCTGGGTGAGGTTCTGGCGAAGGAGATGGAAGCGTTCCAATGTTATCTGTCGGTACGGGGATCGGACAATATCTACGAGACGGCCGATGTCCCCAAGGAACGGATGCAATGGTACACCAAGCATGTGATTCAGCCGGTGCATCTCGAACGGCGGTGCAAGAATACACGTTGGTGTGTGATGCGTTATCCGAACGAGTCGATGTGCCAACTGGCGGAGACCTCGACCGAGGCGTTTACACGTTTTTATTACGACGTCTGTTGTGTCGATTACCGGAAGATGGAGGAGGCGCTGCAGCCGTTGAAGGCACTCATGGATGCCGCCGAGTCCTTCCGGCTTGTGGGGCAGGGAACGGACTTGAGCTTCTCGGTGAAGGGGATCGGCTCGGTGCCGTGCGCGGGGAAGCGGAACATTCCCGACGGGGAGTGCTTTACCGCGCCGGTGAAGGATTCGGTCAACGGCTTCGTCACGTTCAACACGCCCAGCGTTCGCGAAGGCAAGACGTTCGAGGGCATCCGGTTGGAGTTCAAAGACGGCCGGGCGGTTGAGGCGAGTTTTCGTTTGGAGTCAATCCCGTGATTCGTAACCCGATGCGCGACACGCTTTTCGATGAGAAGATCGACGGTTCGTTCCACATCGCCTTGGGTGCGTGTTACGACGAGGCTCCGAACGGAAACGACTCGGCTCTGCATTGGGACTTGGTGCAGATCCAGCGCGAGGATACCGGTGGGGGGGAGATCTACTGCGATGGCCGCTTGATTCGTAAGGACGGCAGGTTTGTAGTGCCGGAACTCGAGGGGCTGAATCCGGAGAATCTGGGGTGACGGGGGGGATGTTCTTGCGTTGCTTGTGGCTGTCTTTCCGCGTTGGATAGAGGAGAGGTTCATCATGCTTACGAAGCGTGTGAAACGGTATCTCCTCGAGGGAATCGCGGTCGCGGTGCTGATCGGCACAGCACTCGCTCTCACTCTTCCGAAGTTCCTGGACGCGCAAGGCGTTCGAGGACTCGGCATCAACGCCGAGAGCGGCCTGCAGGAAATCCGCGTCAACATCCCCGGTCTGCCCGATGACGCCAAACCGCTGGATATGGTGAGGATTCCGGCGGGGACGTTTCTCATGGGTTCACCTCTGGATGAACGGGGGTGCGACAATACCAAGGGCTGTGAACTTTCTCAGTGCCGCGTCACGATCGATCGGGAATTCTATCTCGGGAGGTATGAGGTGACGCAGGCGCAGTGGCTTTCAGTCATGGGGACGAGTCCTTCGAAGTTCACCGGAAAGCCGAATCTTCCGGTGGAGACGGTCTCGTGGATCGACTGCGGGGCGTTCTGTAACCGTCTCAGCGAGTTGACCGGAAGAGGTCCTGTGTATGAGAAGCCACTCCCAGGGGAGTTAGGTCCGACTCCCATCGGCACCACGTCTACATCGTTCGGGCCACCATCGAGTTTAGCCCCCCCCGCAGGTCCATACGTTGTACGACTGGTTGCCATGCTGGCTACGGTCGATCCGCCGTTGCCCATGCCCTACGCGAAGATATGGAAAACCAATCTCGACGCCGATGGGTTTCGGATACCCACAAGCCCGGAATGGGAATACGCATGCCGGGCTGGAACGAGCACGCGGTTTTCCTTCGGGGACGCTCTGGAGTGTGACGACGAAAGGAGACACTGCGAGACTCTCGACAAGTATATGTGGTGGACAGGGAACAAGGCGTGGAGCTGGCACGGCGGCAAGCGCATCAGTCTAGCGCTTGGGACAAAAGAGGTCGGCCTGAAACTCCCGAACGCTTGGGGACTTTTCGATATGCACGGGAATGTGAGTGAATGGTGCAACAACGGCCCACTCCGGTTTTCGGGTGATGCGAAGGTCGGCCCTGTCGGCGTTCCCAACGATCCTCGGCGGGTGTCCAAAGGCGGTGGCTGTGAATACCGTGCGCGCGGTTGCCGTTCGGCGAGCCGCGGATGGAGTCGCCCTGATCGTTTATCCAGCGCAAACGGTTTTCGGGTGGTTCTTGCGTGCCGGTGAACTTCACGTTGTTGAACCACGAATAGCACGGGAAGAAAAGACGCCGCCCGGAGAGTCCGCCCAGGACTGAACTCCTGGGCTATTGTCAATCGTCCAAGAGGACGAGAGTTGAAGAAGACTGTGTTTCCGCACCGGCTGCTGTGTCTTCTTCTTGAAAGCAATTGCCGGTGCCACCCGGGTTGGTGTGTCTTTGCGTTGGGCAGAGAAGAGGTTGATCGTACTTACGGAGCGTGTGAAATCCAGATTCCCCGGCAAGCAGATTCAGCTTCTGTTTCCGCCCGCTGAAAATCTTCGGCGTACTTGAGTTCGGAGGGACCAGTGGCCCGCGCCCAGCCCCGGACGATCTGTTCCAGGTTCACGTTCTTACCATCTGCAAGAACGTAAGCCAGTAGACTGCCATCAGCATCGCGTCGACCTATTATGAGACTCTCGAACTGAAGCGAAATGGTCTTCTCTTGGAGCAGCTCGGCCAGCGATTGTCTGGCCTCATAATAGCCGACCTCGCCCGGCCCTGGGGCGCTAACGCCAAGAAGTTTTACGCACTCCTCCGATCCGGAATAGAGAACCCGAACCGTATCTCCACTGAGGACTTCTAGAATCTGGCAGTCACCGGCGGTTTGGGCGGGACCGTCCGTTTCGTATATCTCTCCACTAACGCCGTGTAGCTGCCAATCTTCAACCGCGACAGCCGAATCGGAAACACCTTCTGGGAGTGGCAGCGGCTGGGTGACGGGCGTCGGTGCTCCATCCTCATTGCGGATTTCCGTCAGGACTGCGATGAAAGAGGTGTATTTCGTGAGAAGACTGTAGGTCAAGCCGAGGCGTGTGATCTCGGCGACGAGATCGTCCGTCTCGTGAAGCCCGCTATAGTCGGAGAGCGTCTTGATTCGGTGCCTAGCCCAGAGGTAGCGCAAGGC
>CAYTDF010000266.1:0-4683 GCA_964436365.1 uncultured bacterium
CCAACCAAGACGCGAAGGCCCTGGAAGGTCTTATCCCATCTCCCAAATATATTGACATTCAAGGTGGTGGCATTCGCTCGTTCCGTCTTGAAGGGACCGAAGGGTTTCATCCGGCCGTGTTGCCTCCAACGTCGTTTTGTCGCGCAGATTCTCCCCTGCGGATACGAGTGAGGTTTTGGGAGACGCTGAGCGACGACGAGCGGGATCTGTTCCCTGCGGAATCGTCGCGAATTCCTGAGGATTCTGAAGCGTACGGAATTTTCCTCGGCGACCGTGAAGGGTGGATTGTGGCCAGTGCGCGGCGTGGCCTTCAGCATGGCCTGGCGACGCTACGGCAGACCTGCATTCTTGCGATGGACGCGAATGAGAGGGTGCCGGAGATGACGATCGTGGATTGGCCCGACACACCGATCCGAGGCGGACACGTTTGCTATCACCTCATTCGCGAGTGGATGCCTTATAGCGCACCGGGGTTCGACGAACTCATCCGTACGTTAGAGCGGTTTGCGCAACTCAAGCTCAACACGGTTCTTCTCGAACTCGAGGCTATGTTCCCCTTCGAACGACATCGAGACATCACCTCCGCCTGTGCGTTCACACAGGAGCAGATTCGCAAGATCGCAGAAACGTGTCGTGCGCTCAACATCGAACTGATCCCCATGGTTCAGTCTCTCGGTCACCAATACTACCTGTTGTCTCACGAGCGGTATGCGGAATTTCGTGAGACGCCCGACAAGATCCAGCAGCTCTGCCCGACCAATCCCAAGTCCGTTGGGCTGGTGCTGGAGCTGGTCGATGAGTACCTCACGCTCCTACCGGACTTGCGCTATTTCCATTTGGGCGGTGACGAGGCCCGGCAGTTAGGCGACTGCGCGCGGTGTGGTGAGAAAGTCGAGAAGGAAAGCGTTTCGGCGCTCTATGCCGATCATGTGGCCAAGGTGTGTGAAGGCGTGATTCAGCGTGGACTGATTCCCAGCATCTGGAGCGACATGTTCGAGCATCACCCCGAGTGCTTGGAGCGAATACCGAAGGCCACTGTGATTGCCTATTGGAACTATTACTTCTCGACCTGGCCGCGCGAGTACGCTCTCCCTCAGTTTCTGCAAGCGGGGTATCGGACAATCGCTTATCCCGGTATTCGCTTTGGCAAGAATGTATCGCACGCGTCTGTCAACTATCCCGTTGCACTACCGGGGATAGCCGATCTTACGCAAGCGGCCATTCGCGATGGCGCGGATGGAATCATCACGACAAACTGGATGAAGGGGATTCCTTTCGATCTTTGTTGGCGTGGGTATGCCTACGCGGCGTGGGAACCGTGGACCTCCGGTCGTTCCCGGGAGGCGTTCGATCGAGCTTTCGCTACCCTCTGGTACGGACTGGATGCAGAAGCCGCCGAGACCGTCGCGGGCATTTACGAGGCAATGGCTGTCTTTGTACCGTATGCGGAAGACTCCGGGCTTCGCCTGCTCGATCGCTTGCAGCGTTACGACTTGAGCGGCCTGTCTGTAGAAGACCGCATCGCGCGGCATACATCGCCTGAGAACCGTGAGGAGACGCTTGGCAAATTGCTCAGTGCGGAGGCCAACGTAGACCGTGCGATGGCCGACTTGGCGACCCTGCGCCCCCACATGAAACGCAATCGGAGAGAGTGGCGGTTGCTCGATCTGGGCGCGCGTACCTTGGCGCATAAAATCCGCATGGGGCGTGTCTATGATCGTATTGCCGCTTGGCGGCGTGGGGATCTGACGCTGGACGTGGAGTCACGCAGTTCGCTTCGAGACCAGATCGATACGCTGAAGACGGAGTGGGCGGTTCTTCGTGAGGAGACGCGCACGCGGTTGGCGGAGACACATCATCCGCTGAGCGCCGCCTCCTTGGCAGGTATGAAATTCGAGATGGAGGCATTCCGAGCGTTGGAGACGGATCAACGCCTCCTTATGGAGGCCGAGCGGACGGAGCAACCGGAGCGATTTGCAAAGTAGACGCGGACGTGCGAGTTTGTGCGCATCGCTTATCTGAGGGTGGGAAAGCAAACCCAAGTCAACGAAAAGAGGAGTTTCAGCATGCAGTTCAAGCCGCCATATACGCGGGATTGTCGGAGCCGATTGGCGATACCTATCTGGGGTATTCTCTTGATTCTACAAGCGCCGCGCTTCGGTTTCGCATTGGATACTTGGGTACGGGATATCGAGGCCCAACGGCCCGACCGGCGTCCCCGGCTGGAGGCGCGCTACACATCGGCCGAGCGTGACGGGTTCTTGATCGATGCCGAGCGGTATTCTATCGAACTGAACTTGCGCGACGCACAGCGGCACACGATGGGTGCTATTTGCGCGTATGGCGAGACGCTGTTTCAACTGGGGACCGTCGAGATTCTGGATGCCACCGGAACCGTATGGAACTCCCTCGACGTTGAAACGCCATCCCGCGTCAACCTCTACCTCAGGGGACCCTATTACGATGAAGTCCACTGGTTTGACCTGGCCTTCACAAACAGCGACGGTCAGGTCGCGCCCATCCGCGGTGAGGTTGTTTTCTATGCGTACGCCGAATCATGCCGGGTTGGAATCGTGCTCCACGCGACAGCGGACATCCGCGTTCGGCGGATCGCCCTTGTCATGCAAGGCGCGGCAACCGGCAACCGCGTCCGCGTTCCATTTTCGCACGAGAAGAACGAATGTATCGCCTACGAAGGCGAGAACCGGGCGCGACTGGCGTGGTTCTCGACCACCGCGCCGCGCGCACAGCTCTCTCTCACACAAGATCGGCTATTGACCGCCCGGTGGTTAGGTGACGATGACGAACTCAGCCTGCGCGTGGGCCAGCCCCAGCAATTCGATCTGGGGCTCATCGTTTTGAAAGAGCGCGACGCTTGGCATGAGCTTCGAGGCGAACTCGAACCGCTCCCTGCGGACCGGATGGAACGACTCCAAGGGCTCCGGTTCGAACACGATGCACGGCGGGGATGCTACGTAGTCTCGACACATAATTCCGGCAGTTTCAGCTATCACTACTATGAGTCGCCCAACGATTATCCAACGGCCCGAATTCGCATGCGAAACGGTGACTATCCCCGCAAGGTTTATCTCTGTCACGAAACGGGAAGCGGCGGCAAAGGTCAGGTGGAGTGCGGTGCGATCCTCGATCGGCAGGGAGAAACGCTTCCGATTCTCGTTCAGATCAGCAAGAACTTTGCCGGTGAGAAAGAGGAGAAGTTCTACAATCCCGAAGATACGGCGTTCAGTGAGATATGGAATCCTCTACACCTCGATGCGAATGAGAGCTGTGAACTTACGAGCCTGCAGCTTTATCAAAACTGGGGCAATCACCCGCTCAAACAATTCTCCTCGCTTGGGGCGTGGATGGATTATTTCCACATGTCGACGGGGGGCACCGAGACGACATGCTACGTGCCTTTCAAATACAATACGGGCATCAGTATCGCCGACCTGCGGGGCATGAGCGGCACGATGTGGAAGAGTCAACCCCAGCACGATAACGTGGGCGGTCACATCTTTATGGAATATCTGGCCTCCGACCGGCCGGGGCCACGCAAGGGTCGGCAGGTCATGGAATATCTCGGGACCTCTTATCACTCGACGGGACCGAACTGGGCCCACGTGACCTTTGAGTTTCTATCCAGTGACGAGCGTGTGCGCACGACTTTGGAGACTTTTGAGTATCCGCAGCTCGACGAACTGCGCAACTTCATCCGGCTGAAGATCAGGGCGCTTGACGATGTGCCGATCGAGGATTGGGGGAGTGATCTTCGCATTCTTCAGATCGACACCAGGACCCAGAACCTGCGCTACGAGAATGTAACCTACACGGACGCCTCGGGGGCTGTCGTCACCAAGCCGATCCAGCTCGATGGCTCGTGGAGTCTGCGTGGTGAAGCGATGTCTCACGAAGCGCCCACCGCCGCAATTTGGAACTCCCCCAAGGGGAACAACGCGTTTATCGTCGAAGGCTATCGCGGGACGATTGGCGGCGAGCCGATGCAAGGGCTGGCACTCTCGTGTGAGGGACGCGGCAACGGTGACAGCAATCTCGTTCTCGTTCCCGACAGTGACGCGCCGGGCCTTGTCAAAGGAGACGAATTCGAAATCGATCTCTTTATCATGCCGTTCGGCAAGGAGAGTGACGATTACTCCGCGGCGTTTCGCGAACGCGAACGGTATGGAGTGCACCCAGTTCGCATCACGGATGTTCGGTCGGGTAAACTCCTTTCGCATTTTCCACCCCGCATCCGCGCGACGGGCCCCGATCTTCGCTTCAAAATCGATGGCGGATTCGCGACCGTCTGCATACTGATTGAGGGGCTGAAGGACTACAAGGGGCGGCAACTCCAGCAACTCCGGGAAGGGAACTGGGAAACGCTGGTTCATCGGAACGAGGGCGGCGAGGCTGAAATACTCGGCGAAGGCCAGCAACGTCATGTCTGCGATGACGGAACATTTGGCATTGGATTCAGAGTGCGACTCGATGGCGAACCGACAGAATACCGCCTGGTTCGAGACTGAGCGGGGAGATTCTCGCACTGTGCATATCGCGCATTCGTTCAGTTTGCATTATGATGTACGTCAGAGATAAATATGGTTGGCAAAGCAAGTAACAATAAGCGCGTGAACCACGTTGCCAGTCGCGATGTGCACGACGACATGTTACCAACAAACACCC
>CAYTDF010000266.1:4693-6934 GCA_964436365.1 uncultured bacterium
GATTCCTGGCAGGTGGGAACTGGACAAAGGAACGTTCTTGAAGAACGGAGGTGCCCGTCATGGCGCGATACGCGTTCGCAATGCTGCTACGGAGCGACGAGGTCATTGAGGTCTACGAACGCATGCATGTCGATGTCGACGAAAAAATACTCGAAGCCCATCGGCGGGCCGGTATCCGGAACTACTCGATCTTCCGGTCGGGACTCGATATCTTCTGTCTCTTTGAAGCGGACAATCCCACTGACAGCATCGCCCAACTTCTTGAGGATGCGGCGATGCAAGACTGGTTCAAGAGAGCCGAACCCTTGCTGAAGTACGATGAGAATGGAAAACCCGTTTTCCGAGAACTCCGAGATGTTTTCTACATGCCCTAGTCAACAGACGCGTGCGGAGTAAGCATCACGATACCCTGGAGGGCAAGAATGAGACCCAGAGAACGTGTATTGAAGGCTTTTCGACAAATCGACGGTTTGCCGGACCGCGTGCCAGTGCAGTTCGAACTCTGCAAACCACTCCTGGAGCATTTCAGTCGCGAACTCCGCATACCGGTTCACTATACGCACAACTTGTATGAGGATGTCACCTATCGGATCAGCGGAAATGAAATCCGCACAGCGATGGGCTGCGATGTCGTTGTCACCGGAGCGGGTCCCGCGAGAGGATATAAAGTCCAAGAGGACGAGAACGGACGGTGGCTGAACGAGTACGGCATGTTGATGAAGCAAGGGGCCGTCTATGTCGAACCCGTTGAGTTTCCCTTGGCGCATGCCCAAACCGCCGCGGATGTCGCCGCGCATCCATTCCCGGATCCGCACGCTTCGGGCCGCTACGAGGATGCGGAGGGGCTTGTTCTCCGGTACAAAGACGACTATTTCGTCATCGGAGACATCGAAGTCACGATTCTGACATTGGCTCAAATGCTAGTGGGTACCGAAAAACTATTCTTGGATATGGCGATGGAATCGGAGTATCTGCAACCTCTGTTCAAGGCGTGTGCGGATCTTCAGATCGAGGTTGGCATCGAACTCATCCGACGCGGCGTCGATGCGATCTGGGTGGGGGACGATTTTGGATCGCAGCAAGGACTTCTCTTTTCGCCCAAGATGTTCCGCGAACAGCTCAAACCTCACTACGAGAGAATGCTGGCGGTTTTCAAGCAGACGAATGCGAACATCGTCCCCATCTTGCATTGCGACGGTGCGGTGCGTGAACTTCTTGGAGATATCCACGAGATCGGCTTTGACGTCTTCAATCCGGTCCAGCCCGACGTCCCCGGGCACGGTCCCCAGGAATTACAGGACGCTCATGGACACCAGTTCGCGTTCTGGGGCGCGATCGATCAGCTCTCCCTGTTGCCGCAAGGAAGTGACGAAGAACTCGAACGGGATATCCGGGAGAAGATCCGAATCCTCGGCAAGGACGGGGGCTATATGATATCGCCCGCGCACATTATCCAGTCGGATGTTTCGCCTGAGCGTGTGAAGACGTTTATCGAACTGTGCCTGCGGCATGGGGCGTACGAATAAACGGAACTGTGCCGATGCGTACGAAGTGAAAGAAAACCATGACATTGTCAGCCCGGACAGTACTCCGGACAGTCTCAAGAACAGAAAGAATCTATCATGCCCCAGATCTTCAATCGGAACCGACAGCCTGAAGTTCGCGAAACCCGTGCACTCAAACCCGTCTATGCAGTTCTGGCCTGCCTGAGTTTGACCGTGGTGTTAAACGCCGCATCCACATACGCGACGGATGACGTCCTGCAGTGGCCGACCGTGACCAAGGAGCGCCGCCCCTGGACCTACTGGTGGTGGTTAGGCAGCGCGGTCGACCCACCTGAACTCACGCGCCATCTAGAGGCGTACCGCGACGCGGGCATGGGAGGCGTTCACATCGTTCCTATTTACGGAGCGAAGGGGCATGAAGAGAAATACATCTCTTACCTAACTCCCAAATGGATGGAAATGCTTGCCCATACCACCCGAGAGGCGAAGCGGTTAGATCTGGGAGTGGATATGACCGCCGGTACGGGTTGGCCGTATGGCGGGCCGTGGGTGGGTCCGGAGGATGCCTCCGCCCGTGTGCTTTTCGAGCGGTACCCCGTGAGCGGGGATATCCCCGCTATTTGTAGCCAGGAGGAGCCCGAAGCACCGTTGCGTGCGCTCATGGCGTTTCCGAGGGAGGGGGATGCGCTCGATCTGACGAGCCGCGTCGATGGGGAAGGGCGTCTGGACTGGGATC
>CAYTDF010000267.1:0-2036 GCA_964436365.1 uncultured bacterium
ACTGCGATCGTGAAATCCTGGGGGGTTTCGCTCAGCGTTCGCGTCAGCAGATGAACCGTCCGCATGGGTTTCGCCTGAGACCCCTCTAGACACTCCAACCGGCCGTCGCGGATCTGCCAATTCAGCATACGATTCGCGAAATACTCCGGCCCGATCCAGGCCCGCTCTACACCGCTCGGCCAAGACGTTTTGAACTCCGCCGCCCACGGTGCAACACTCCCCAGTAGGATCAGGCTCAGCAAGCCCACGGTGCGGATTCTCATCTGTGTATCCACATTCTGTACCATATTGCCGGTCTCCTTCGTCCGTGACTTTCGCGTTGTGGGTATAGCAGCGACAGGGACAGAATGATCCGGTTTACGCACCGCCGAGCTCAATGCTATAGTATAGAGGTTGTCTGGATTGCGGTGGCGACCGTGTACGTATCGTGAATACAACCGCACGAGGCTTTAGTTGAATGAAGGATCTTTCTGAATGCCGAGTTCTGTTGGTCGATGACGTCAAGACCAACGTTGACATTCTAGCCCGAACACTCAAAAAAATGTACAAACTGAGTGTTGCGTTCGACGGCGAGAGCGCTCTGCAAAGCATAAAGTCCGATCCACCGGACCAGATCCTGCTGGACATCATGATGCCCGGGATGGATGGGTACGAGGTATGCCGTCGACTCAAGAACGCCCCGGAAACAGAGGACATTCCCGTTCTGTTCGTGACCGCCAAGGATGAATCAAGTGACAAAGCGGCGGGGTTTGAAATCGGCGCGGTCGACTATATCACCAAGCCGTTTGACGTCCTCGAGGTAAAGGCCAGGGTGAAAACACACCTGACATTGCGGCGCGCGCTCCAGAGAGTTAAGGCGCAAAACGCGGACCTTATCGACGCGACGGCTCTGCGGGAAGATGTGGAACGAATCAGCCGCCACGACCTGAAGACCCCCCTAAACGCCTTAGTCGGCTTACCCGAGATCATTGCCCAAGAAGGCAATCTCAACCTTCACCAGATCCAGATACTTACACTGATCGAGCAAGCGGGCTACCAGATGATCGATATGATCAACCGCTCGCTCGATCTGTTCAAGATGGAGCGAGGCACGTACGAGTTTGTACCCGAACCGGTCAATCTCATTCAAACCGTGTCGCGTATCCTCGAGGAGACGCAACGCTTGGCCATGAGCACGGGACTAACCGTTTCCGTAACGATCGACGGAAGTCCGGCGGATGAAAACCAGGTTTTCACGGTCGAAGGGGAGGAGTTGTTGTGTTATTCCTTACTGGCCAACTTGCTGAAGAACGCGCTGGAAGCCTCTCCGAAAGACGGCTGCGTGACGATCGCGTTCGAATCGGGAGAGACCGCCGTTGTGCGCGTCCACAACAGCGGGGCCGTACCCGCTAAAATTCGAGAACGCTTCTTCGACAAATATGTGACCGCCGGCAAGCAAAAAGGCACCGGCCTCGGAACATACTCTGCCAGGCTGATCGCCGAAACACAGCGCGGCACCATCGAGTTAGAGGCGTCGGATGCCGATGGGACCACGGTTATCGTGCGGCTGCCAAACTGTACCGGCGAGACAATCCGCGCTCCCATGGGAACGACCGGGTAAACCCATCGTTGAGTCACAGGTCACCGCGTGGAGGGGTAAGCCTCACGCCGGGACAATCGTGCGCGCCCCAGAATCAAAACGCATTTTCCGGCCTTCGACCAGTGCGCGGTCTCCCAAGATCACAGCCACCCCGTGCTGGTAGCCTCTCTCCATGTGCGCGTTGGGTTGTTGACGACTGCGTATACACTTCACCCAGTTCGTCATGTGGTCGTCTTGAGCGATCTCTTCCAGGGCAGACTCGTCATCCTGAATCTTCTCGGGATGCTCGCTCCCCGTACCCGACACGAGCGGCTTGATCCCCCCGGAATTCCCATCCGGCGGATTGATACGCATGATGCCTTTGCTGCCGAAGAGTGTGTCGCCGTCATTGGCCCCGTTGCCGAAGTGCGTGGTGAAGCTCGTGACGAAACCTTCCGCGTATTCCAAGAGGCAGGTC
>CAYTDF010000267.1:2046-3230 GCA_964436365.1 uncultured bacterium
TGGAAGTGAAGGCGCTGAAACAGTGCCCAGACCTCCGGGCAGTCGCGCCCGGGTTTTGTCGTCGAACCGTAAACACCGCCTTGAGCCACAGCGGTCACCGGAAATCCGCATCCCGTGGCGAAGTGGATAAAATCGCTCATGTGACTCATCCAGCCTCCGACCGTCCCATTCGAGAACGGACGATAGCCCATCCACGCTCCATGCTTATCGGCATCGAAGGGTTGGTCCGGGGTACCGCAAAGAAACGCCTTCCAATCCGTCTCCGCCTCGCTTCCAGGATTCGTATAATGGTTCCAATACGGGATGTAGTGACTTCGCGATTCTTCCACACGAAGCAACGCTCCCAGTTTGCCTTCTTGGAGAAACGCCTTCGTCGCCAGAGCGCCCGCACTGCTACGCCCTTGCGTACCATGCTGCACAACTTGCTTGGATGCCGTCACGACGTCGTAGGCTTTATTCAGATCCTCCAGATCCAACGCAATCGGCTTTTCGACATAGACATCCTTACCGGCTTTCACGGCATCGCGAAGATGCGTGCAGTGCTGGTGGTCCGCTGTCGCGACCACGACAGCGTGCAGATCGTCGCGAGCGAGCAGATCCGCGTGATGCTTCACTTGGATCGGCTTGCCACCGAAACGTTCGGCCATAATCCCCGCGCCGCGCTCCCGATTGCGGCTCCAGATATCACAGGCCGCCATCACTTCCAGATTCTCCCCGCTCTCCTTCACGCGCTGAAGCCAACCGATATGCCAAGAACCACGGCCGCCGCACCCGATCACGCCGATCCGGATTCGTTCGTTCGCGCCGAGCACACGAGCGTAGCTCGCGGCAGTCAAACCACCGACCAGGCTGCCGACAGCCAGACCGGTCTTCGTGGTCTCTTTAATGAACTCGCGTCGATTGGATTTCTTGTCACTCATGTTTCTCTCCTGCCGAGTGGGGCACAGTAGACGGACACCCACAAGAAACTCATACGTTCAGCCGGAACGTTCGGGATATTGCATTAAAAAAACGGACCTCATTTCATCCGCCCCCGGGCCGCAAGACGACCTCACCAACAGAAATAAGACCGTTGGATGAATCATAAGGAAGCCCCCAAGAGCCTGCGTTCGCATCGTCGAGTTCCTTATCGGGACCAAACCCGAGCAAAACCCACTCGAAGGGACGCAACGGACGAATTCCGT
>CAYTDF010000267.1:3240-6933 GCA_964436365.1 uncultured bacterium
CATCATTTCCGTATTCAACTTTGGATTGTAGTAGGGAATATAGAATCCACCGTTTTCGGCGTCCAGTTTTTCTAGGTCACCGTATAAATAGGACCGAAAAACAACGTTTGTCCGATTCCCACCGTGCTCGGTGGCTCCTCCCGGGATAAAGGGATCGTCGGGAACGGTTCCGAGATACGCGATAGGCGTAGTGAGAGGCGCGAATACATCTTGAGTCGAGCGCTGCAATTGATTGCTCTGAAAACCGGCTCCACCAAAGATATTCATGATCCGGTCGGTGGCCCACGCGTGATCGTCATCCCAGAGATCGACCAGCATGACGCTTCGGTCGAGCCGGGAAGACTCAATCGCCGTTCCGATGGTTTTCATATCCGCGTAGCTGCGAGCGACCTTGGCGCGAACCTGGGCGTTCAAGAAATTCGGCACCGCAATCGCCGCTAAGATGCCAATGATCGCCACGACGATCAGCAGCTCGATTAATGTAAAAGCGCGACGGTGATCGTGCACGGCCGATTCCTTCCCGTTGGCACTCGCGGCTCCGTCTGGAAACCGTCACTGCGTGACATCCAACAGTATCATCGCGAGAACTGTGCGAAAGCGCCTGACTCCATGTCTCTACAGGGCAGCCATTTCAGCGTAACAACTTTGAGCATCGGTGTCCATTCAGTTTGCCTCACGAAGCGCGAGGTGGCATCGTCAAAACAGCGAACGGTACGGCGGATGGCTCATCGAACTTGGAAACTCGCCTTGATAACACTTTCGGCATTCCGTACGCTTTGGAGCGCGTTCCAAGAGTTCATCCGAAGAGAGAAGACTGAATCATGCGGAAGATGAATCCGGGTTTTACGCTAATTGAGCTCCTGATCGTCGTGGCGATCATCGGCATCTTGGCGGCGATTGCCGTACCTAATTTTCTGAACGCCCAAACGCGGGCCAAAGTCAGCCGCTCGATCAGCGATATCCGAAATCTGGACTTGGCGATTCGGAGTTACATGGTCGACAACAACTTCTATCCCGTTCGCCGCGGATGGATGGATGAACGCTATATCCCCCTGACGACACAGGTCTCGTACATGGCCTCGATTCCGCAGGATCCGTTCAACACCAACCCCACGGAGACCGGCGGCGGCCGTCCCAAAGACAGCTCCAATCGTTTCGGTAACTACGACTACTGGACCCGTTACTGGGCGAATGGAAGTTCGAAAAGCGGCACCTATTGGGCAAGCAAGACCGCGTTCCCCGCGAACCGGTATGAATACCAATTTCGCGGTTTCGGTCCCACCGCCAAATGGGTCTCCAGCCTCATCTACCCACTCGACCATCCGCGTGCCGGGGAGTATGTCAGCTACGATATGTCCAACGGGCTCTACAGCGAAGGTAACGTCGTCCGCTACGGCCCGTGAGGCTGATATCCAAATAGCCTAAATTCGCTTCAGGACAACTTCCGTCTCAACGCCCGAGGGGAGAGCGTATCGCCGATGCCCCGGCAAAGCGGGCCGATCGACGGGCGGCAGAGCCACCGATTCTCCATCCGGCAGAACCAATTCACCTTCGGCATTCGCGGGTGAGGCGATCGTGAGACGGCGCTCGCCCCGAGAGCCGGATGCGTGAACCGCGATCGGCCCGAGCACCGTCCGCGCCGTCAGGTCGACCCGCTCCAGATCGTCGAACTGCGGTCGCATCTCCCAACGAGCGAATCCAGGCGTCAGAGGCCGAATCCCGGCGATGGTCATGTAGAAGATGTAGATAGGCGCGAGCGGGCAATGGCTCCATTGCGATCCTGGCGTGTCCGGTTTGGCGATCCAGTCCTCCTGCAATGTGTTGTTGAGCCGCACGGAATCCATGGTCGCCCAACGCTGGCGCAGGTCGTTCAGGATCGTGTCGGCACGTCCAACCTTCCCCAGCGCCCAAAGCCGCCACCCGGCGTTCGCGGGATAAGAGAACCCCATCTCTGGGGAACACTCGATCAGCGCACTCACCGCTGCTGCCGTTTCCCCACCCGGGCATTGATCGAACAGAACCGAAGTGGCCAACGATCGGTCGCACAACCGGTCGTCCCCCTCCTCGGAACGCCAAGGCCGATTGGCCACAAACAACCCACGTTCCGGGCTCCAGAAACGCTTCACCGCCGCTTCTTGCAGCTCGCGTCCGAAGGTTCGAGCCGCATCGACGTTTGCCGAGTCACCGAACGCTTCACAGATGGGAACCAGCGCGTGCTGTAGCATCGCCGCTGTGTAGAGATTGAAGACGCACTGCTTGTGCCGAGTCCGAGGATAGGCGTCGTGATCGATCCATACGCACGGCGTCCCCAGATCCTCGACGGGCAGCAACCCATTGGATTGTTGGATGCTCTTCAAATACTCCATAAACCGCAGCAGCCGGGGAAACGGCTCATCGAGAGCGGAGAGGTCGCCTGTATAGAGATGGTGATGGTAACAATCGAAGACGAGCCCAACGCCGTGGTCGAGAATCGGTCCCCATTTCGTGAGTTGAAGTTGCCGCTGCATCATGCGGGACAACCGGTCGTACGCGGGCCAGCAATCGAGGAAGAACCCGCTGGTGGTGATGCCTTGGCTGTAACTGCGCAAGAAGCGCTTCGTGAGACGTGTTTCACCGAACGCCAAATAGATCGCGTGATTCTGGTGACCGCAATCACCGCTGTATTGTTGACGTTCGCGGGCCATGCCGTCGACGATAATATCCTGAGCGCTGTTGTGCAGCGTATTCACGGATGCGTCCAGCAACCGCTGCAACTCCGGATCGGAACAGGAGACCTGTGGCTCGTTCGGCCATGGGTACCGTCTCCGGCGGACCCCGGCGTCATAAATCTTGACACGCCCGCATGCACCGTGAAGATGGAGCTGCATCCAACGAAAACTCTCGTAATCGAACGTCTCTAACCGATTGAGCCCCTCCTTACAGACAAAACGCGCCCAGGAATTGAAATGCGTGTTGAGAAGAGGGGGGCCGCCGGGTTCGTGCGCTTCGTGCACCATCAATTCTATCGTGGTTCCGGCAGGCGCATCGATCGTGAAACCGGGCCAGCCAACCGTCTGCTCGGCGAGTTCGAATGTCAGCGCCGCGCCACGTGCGTCGTCGAGTTCGAGTTCCCAGCAGCCCGGCTCAGGCTCGGAGACAGGTAAGGTACGGTCGATACGATAGGCATCCGGCGGCAGGCAGTCGAAATACTCCTCGGGTGGACGTTGCCAGTCGATCCACATCGATTCCGTGAGCCGCTGAACGGGAATCTGCTCTTCCGTCAGAAGCGGAATGCTCCTCGCGCGTAGTTCACACGTGTCGAGTTCTCCCTGCGCTTCCAGCAAATACGCCGTGTAATCCGAACAGAGCGATGGCTTATCGACAGGGCAGTCTTGTTCGAGCGCCGCGAGCCAGTCCACGCCCGATTCGTATCTCGCCGTTGTCCAACCGTCCGGATAGAGGCGCGCGTCAAACTCCTCTTGCAGTGCACGCAGATACCAGCGGGGATAGTGTCCGGCGCGCCAGCAGCGAGCGAGCATCGCCTGCCAGGAAGCGTCGGAAACGATCGTTTGCGTCTCCCCATCCTCCCCCTCGATCTCCAATCGGAACAAGAACCCCGGCTTGCCTAGCGGCCACGTGCCGTCACCGTGCCCATAGTAGAGAACCTCACAGCCGATCGCGTTCGCTCCTTCCGACAAGAAGGGCGTCAAATCC
>CAYTDF010000268.1:0-2794 GCA_964436365.1 uncultured bacterium
AACTCAGCCTGCTCAGCCCACTGGAGATCGGACCGGCCTACGCGAAGGAGACCGGCGAATCCGGACGGTGGATGCACTACCGCAAGGGCGTCCGGGATTCCGGGACCGGGACCTACAGCGTGCAGCTGTGGCGACACCAGCGCTGGGGCAACAACAAAGGCGCGGTGAAACTCCAGGACGCGGGCGTGCGCGTCTTCGCGTTCCGGCAATCGAGAGTCGGAGGCACACCTTACCGCGTCGTCGATCCCGCCAGCATCGTCGATATCAGCGATACCGTGACGGTCGAACGCTACGAGAACCTGCATGTTCAACACGGCGATTTCATGGCGGAGCGGATCCGCATTCACGGAACGGGACGCACCGATATCGGTCCTCTCGACCGGGTGCTGGTCGTTCAGCAGTACCAAACGCCGGAGATGGACTACTTCAGCGAGCGCGCGCTTCCGTACCTCGAAAACTTGATCGATCGCTACACCGATGCCGGGGTGAAACTCAACGCTCTCTACTCGGACGAAATGCACATTCAGCAGGACTGGGTGTACCACAGCCATCACGACCACGGCGAGTTCGCACTGCGCTATGTCAGCGACGGCTTCGCGGCCGAGTTTGCTAAACGCTACGGTGAATCGTACCGTGATTTTGCGAAGTATCTGCTCTATTTCACACACGGACAGGAAGATACCAGCCACCGCATGGACGCGAAGGAGAGCGTGATGCACGTCTTTGGGAATAGCCCCGAGGCGATTCGGGAGACCGCGCTGTTTCGGTCGAACTACTATCGACTCCTGCAAAAAAGCGTCGTGGACCTGTTCGTCAAAGCGAAACGGCATGCGGAAGAACGGATGGGCTACCGACTCCACAGCCGCGCGCACGCAACGTGGGCCCAGAGCCCCACCATCGACTATTGGGATGTCGGCCAACAGAACGCACACAGAAGTAAGTATGAATACACATCGAACTTCGTATGGTCGAACACGGTCCAACAGGCCGCGGCGGCCTGCTCCGACTATTTTGCGTGGGGCGACTATCTCACCGGAGGCGGGAACGATCACTGCGAAGGCGGCTGGCTAGATCGCAACTATTTCGGCATGGCCCTGGCCTGCTCGACTGGCATCCTCAATCAAATTCCGTATTCCTACGCCGCCCACTGGGGAATGCCCAAAGAGATATCGCGCCGCCGCACAGCGCTGGTCAATACGTTCGGCACGGCGGGCTCGCCCCTGTACGGTATGGTGCAAGAGATGCAGCACCGTGACGTCGGTGTGCTGATGCTCTGGCCGCTGGACCTTGTGAGTGTGGATGAACGCTTCGGCAGTTGGATGACCCAGTACGCCTATGCCAATTACGTCACACAAGACAAACTGCTCGAACGAGCGACCGTGGAGGACGGCACGCTGCAGATGGCGGGACGTACCTTCCACACGTTAGCCGTTCCATTCGAGCCGTTCCCATCGGAGCGAATGCTGAAAATGATTCGAGAGATGGTGGAAGGCGGCGGGCGAGTGATCTGGTCGGGACCGCCTCCCGTTTTGACGCGAGAAGGCCAGCCCGCGCTCGAAGAATGGATGTCGATTTTTTCGGTAGAGTACCGTCCCGGCGAAGATGAGGGCGAGCGCGCACCCGGCCAGCAAGTCCGGTTCGAGGGACCGCTAGAGTCCGTCTCACCCCAAGGTATTCTTACGCATTTCCTCGTCGACCGCGTCTACCCAGTCGTCCCCCGCGACGAAAGCGTTCCCGTGGCGCGTGTCAAGAACATGACCATCGGCACCCTCCGCCGTCTCCCCGGGGGCGGCACGGCAACATTCCTGGGCTACCGGCCTCGTGACGATCAGTCGCAGAGTCTCGGTTACGAAACACGGAACTGGTTCGAAGTCTTAGCCGCGCTGGGCGCGTACCCGCCCAGCGGCCGTTTCCCGGAAAGCAACGACAACACCGAGTCTCTATCGCGGACAACCGAGTTTCTTACCTGCCGTTTCCCGAACGGCGCGCTAGCCATCGCCCCCCATCTGCGTGAGCTTGAGGAAGATTGGCATGGCGGTTTTGGGCGGGATGAAGAGAGGGACCGGACATATATCGAGGGTTCGCCCCCTCCTTCCGAAGCGTTGCAGGTGCAGGAGTTCAAAATCAACGGGCATGTCGTGAGTTACGAGGGTTCGTCTGCAGTCACCTTTCGGGTAAACGATTCCGGTCTGCTGATCGCCTTCGCCGGTCAAGGCTGCGACCGCATTACAGTCGACGGGAAAAGCACGGTCTTCGCGGATGCAAAAATGAATGAGATCGCCTGGGCTCCCATCCCAGAGGTGCGGCGTATAGAAAACGGAGCCGTGCTAGCCGTGCTCGCGCGCGGTTCGGGCACGGTACGAATCCCCATTGGTGAACCGCTGGGTAATGTGCGGCTGTTTGCGCAGGGCGGTAAGCCCGGTAGCCGGGGAGAGGAGATTCCTTGCCAGTTGGACGAGGACCGCCTCGTGTTTGAACTCACGCCCAAGAGCGCCCACCGTTGGCTCTACGCCGTTCCGCACACCGCAGAATAAGTCGCGAAAAGTCGTAAAGAATAAGCATAGAAGAGGAAAATTATGAAGAAAGTCTCCCGGCGAAAGATTATGGTTGCGGCGAGCGCGGGAATCGGCGCGAGCGCACTGGGGAATCGCGCCCACGCAGAAGCGAACGAACTCGAAACGACCATTCAGAATCTGCCGAATATCTCCGGGCACGAGCACTGGGGGGCCATCACCGCCGTGGGCCATACTCCGGCGGGATTCAGGAGCGACCTCGTCGCCGGTGCGGAACCACA
>CAYTDF010000268.1:2804-6907 GCA_964436365.1 uncultured bacterium
CCACCCCGGTGTGATTCCCACACCGCCGCAACGCGCCGGTGCGGAACCACAGAACGCGTCGCTGTTCGATCTGCTTTTCGATCCCTACTCGGGTATGCATTACGGCGCGATGGGCGTCTCTCCAAACGCAGTGGCCAAGTCCCACGGGTTTCCCAACGCCGCCGATTGGGGGCGCGAAAAACCAGTGGAGGCCTGGGAGTACGCTCGGGATATCCTCAAGCCGATACGCTCCACGGGTTGGTACACGTGCACGGCCAAGGGGATCGAGATTCTCCACGGTGTCTCACTGAACGAGCTGCTGGAACAAGAGCCGGGAGACACCGCAATCGCCCAAGAACTCAATCAGTAAATCCGGGAGCGGTATCGGAACTTGATGGACTGGTATGCGCGAGCGTATCGGACTCTCAATATCGAGACGATCTTGCGCCCCGCCGAGTTGGAGTTTGGATTCCACCAGGAGAATCCCGCCGAGCGGAAACTGATGGCGCCTCTGCTACGCATCGACCAGTTCTGCGATTACTACCGGAAACGAGAGAAAGGCGCGATGAAGTTCTGTGTCGAACATACCGGAATCGAGCCCAAAACCGCCGACGATTTCCGCGAGTTCCTCGCCAAGTGTTTCGAGGCGGCGGAAGCGAGCGGTTTCATAGGCACGAAACAGCTGCAAGCCTACTCGCGCCCACTCGACTTCGTACGCCCAAAAGACAGCGACGTTCTATTCGAACCGACGGAGGATCGCACAGAACGACGCCGATTTGGCGATTTCATTGTTTATGAATGCATGGAGTTGGCCGCGAAGCGAGGTTGGTGTCACCAGGTACATACGGGAACACACAACCATCCGCACTCCAATCCACTGCCACTGGATCCGCTGATCCGTGCGTTCCGCCAAGTGAACTTCGTCCTGATCCACTGCTGGCCTTATATCAGCGAATCGGCTTATCTCGCTATTCGTCACCCCAATGTCTATCTCGACACGTGCTGGACACCGGTCTTGAATCCGGCGTTCTTCCGGCGGGAGATGGATGAATGGATCGGGTACGTTCCCGATACGAAGGTCACCATCGGGCACGATTCAACCTCGGTGGAGATGGCCGCCGGATCGGCGTACATCAGCCGCACGCAGTTGACACGAGCGCTCCAAGAGCGCATTCGCGACGGTCTGATGACCGAAGAGAGCGCGGTCGCGCTGGCCGCGAACTACCTCTCGGAAAATGCGCGGCGCATCTACTCACTTCAATAATCTACGCACTCACTTCAATAATCTCTTCGATCCACTTCAGCAAGCGCGTACGCGTTGGTTCACTTCGTATCGTTCTTCAGAATGCGGTCCATCCACGCATAGATGTCCCGTTTCGCTTCAGCGGTAATGTCGTGCGGTCCGCCGTCGAGAAGACTGCGCAGGTTGGCGTCGGCATCGTACAGATCCCAGATCGGTTTTGCCGCCAGGGTGCGCTCGTGCGCGGCGGCCCCCTCGGGGAAGATTTCATCCTCGGTTGTCTGATAATTGAAGTACCCACGCGGCGCGATGAGCCGAATCACGTCTTCAAAATCCCAAGCAGGCGACCGCCCCGCGCGCAGATCGATACGTAGACGCGGCATGTACGAGAACCATCCATCTCGCGCCCAACGCCACGGATTCTTTTCGGTGCGAAACGGCGCATAACCACAGCTGGCGACGGCTGCCTGGACGCGTCTGTCGAACGCCGCGACAAACAGCGATAGTTCCGCCCCGAGTGAATGTCCGATCGTACCGATTCGCTTAGGGTCGACTTGCGGGACGGTCTGCAGAATGTCGATCCCGCGCCGCCCGTCTTGGATCATTTTGCCCAGCGCCGAGTTATCTCGGGAGGCGCGATAGAAATCGCGAGTATCAAAGGCCCCAGACGGCGTAATCCGCTCGCCCGCGCAAATCGAATCCGCCGCGAGAACAACATAGCCTCGCCGCGCGAGTTCGGGACCGAAGTGCAGGCTGGCCCGACCCGCATGGCCAACGGCCTCCTCTTTTCCGGTCTCCGTCGTCTGATGAAAGACAACGATTCCGGGCCGTTTCTTCTGCGCATCACCGTTTGGAATCAGCAGATAGGCCGTTGTCGAATCGCCCTCGTCATCGAGTGCGTATTGGATCTTGCGCTCGGTGTATTCGTCGCGACGGGTTTCGCTGAGAGTTTCAAACGTCGCCGGGCGATCCGTGCGTTGAACGTGCGCGATGTCTCGGAGGAGGAGACGCTTGATCTCTTGGCGCTGTGTTCCCCACTGCTTTCGCGACGAAGGAGCGGCATCTCTGAGGGGTTCTAGTTCAATCCGTGGTGCGAGTTTTTCCCCGAGCCAATCGTACGCCTCCTCACGAGCGGGTTTTGGGAACCGGTGCGCACCCTCTGCAATCCCCGCCCGCAAGTTTCCGGCCGCACCATAAAGCGCGTACACGTCGCGGACCTGGTCGAAAAGCCCGGGCAAATTGTCCGTGCCGGGAAAGATATCGTCGCTCAGCGTCGCCCAGTTGAAATAGGGTCGGGGAGCGATACAGGCGGCGACCTCATGCCAATCGAATGGCGCGGTCTTCACGTCGTCCACATAGAAACCCAATCGCGGCAAAAGCGCGGTCAAGTGACTCCAACGGTTCGGGTTGGGATCGGTACGAAGTGTGTTGAAACCACAGCTGGCGACGGCCGCCGAAATGCGAGGCTCGAAGATCGTCGTCATAATCGTTCCATACGCACCGTGCGAATGCCCAATCGAACCGATACGATACGGGTCCACTTCGGGCAGGGTCTCCAGATAATCCACAACGCGGTGCACATCCCAAACCATCTTCCCAAAGAACGACCATTTCGGGTGTTTCTTGAAAAAATCGTGTGCGCCATAGTAGGGCCGTTCACCGGGCGGGGTGCGCTCACCGAAACCGATCGCGTCGGGGACGATGCAAATGTAGCCGCGTTCCACGAGTTCGACGGCAAAGGCCAGTTCCGGGCTGCCCTCGATTCCGCAGGGCTCGTCTTTTCCCTGCCCCACGGTCTGGTGCCGGACGATCATGGTCGGCGCGGGAACTCGGTTCAGCCGTTTGGGTTTCAGATAGTACGCCGTTATCCAATCGTCTTTCTCGGACCGGATGCGCAGATGCTGGCGGGTGTAGGTTCCCTGGTCTTCCTCGCCCAGGATTTCCGCTTTCGGCGGCAGGACCTCCAGACCCGTGGGCTCGCCCATCAGCGCTTGCAGGACATTCATGATCGAGTCCCGCTTGGTCTCCCACGCCTTGATGGAGTCGACGCTCTCCCCGCCTTGCGCCGATAGCAACGGGACAAGGTCTGACCGCCCGGCCTGTGGAGACGTGAGCGCGGGTTTTTCGACCCCCGTGATCTCAAGCCAACGGTTCCATTCGTATCCATCCCACGCCCCGCACGGTAGAGAGACGGTCAGCATGAGTAAGGCAACTCCAATCGATGACTTGGCGCGTTTGTCCATTTCGAGGTTCTCCTAAACTATCTTTCCGCTCAAACGACGCTGAGCGCCCAATCCCCGGGGGGCACTTCGCGCGCCCTATCGGAAGAGATCATCAAGAGACGCTCGAGAATCTTCGCGACGATCTGCGGATGGTCGTATCCGTTCCCTCCCTCCTTCGAGGGTTCGCATGCGCTCGAGACCGGAAACGTCAGCCACGCTGAAACAACGCCGTGAGTATACCACGCCTCCAGCGACACCCAAGTTCCGGCCTTCACTCACTGGCTCACTTACAGCACAATGGGAGCGGGTCCGCCCTCCACAACGGCGGGCCAACCAAGAAGGAGGTTGAGACAATGAATGACGGGCTCCGTAGCCTAGTTCTCCTCGCAATCGGCATCGCGATTTCGTTCGCTCCATCCCCGGGGTATGCAATGAGCGAAGACGAACTCTGCAATCTGTATCTCGGAGTTGTGGAGGACGCCGTGGAGTTCTATGAGCCGATATGGGTGGATGTCTCGAATGAAATCCCCCGTAGCGGGTACTTCGACTTCCGCCGATACGGGAACTGGATAGACGAACCCTATGCCACCATCATCATGGTTCCGGGAAATGGCATGGTGGCATTTTGCTACGCGGTGCTACTCAAGGAGACCGACAAGCAA
>CAYTDF010000269.1:0-6904 GCA_964436365.1 uncultured bacterium
ATATCGTATCATCTCTAATGTCTGGGCTAAGCGGATTGGGGTTATATGCAATACGTATCCACAACTTTCCAGGGTTATCCCCTGTTGGTTTCGGAAATATTCTTATTTTGCTGCCAACGATCTTGTATGAATAATTCGATCTTCGAACCCTATTCGATACGCCCATTTGTCCAGCACGCAGGATATCTTCAAAAACCGGTAAAACGTAAAACACAGTCTCTGGAGTAAATGATTCAAAACTAAATTCATTGTTTAGATAATTCACAGATGAAGTTGTGTCGAAAAATCTATAGGCGGCCTGTGGTGAGAAGTGAAATACTTCTTTTATTCGCATCTTTGTTCGCGGTGTGTTCAAACTACTAGAGACCATAAGGTTACCACCATTGTCTTTTAGCGTTTCATATATGTCGTAATCTTGAGAACCAGTATTTAGTGCTATAGATCCCGAAAATTCGTTATATGAGCCCCCTACGCCACCCTCCATTGCATAGGGTTCGGCCATCCTTAGGAGATACTCAAGATTCTGTTTCGGGAACAACCCAGTCAATTCATCGCCACTTCCTGTGGGCATTCCAAGAACGTTTGGGGTTTGCGACATCGCGTCGGCTTCATTAATAATCCTTCCGTACTCTAGAAATGACTCTTCTAGACAGGCCCAGATCTGTTTTTTTGTTAATTCAACACTTAAAATATCGTCGCCCAGCTTTTGCTTGACAAACGTAACCACAGAATCAGCCTCCGCTTGGAATGCTGTATCTGTATCGAAAAAACCGAATGGTGTCGGTTTCCTGGTAAAAGCGAAAGTCGGCATATCACACCCTGTTCTAACTATAGAACTAGAGCACAAAAATCATATCAATCGCGATGAAATTAAAAAGGCGGGGTTCCCGAAAGAACCCCGCCAGATTTTTACGAACGAACTATCTAGGTTCTAGATTACGTCCATGTTCTGCACGGTCACTGTACCATAGAAGTCATTACGGACCATCTTCTTGCCGTAGCGAGTCATCACGCCCTTGCGGGGGGTGAAATCCTCGGGAGCGAAGATAGTGGGCGTAACGATTAGCGGTACATATGGAGCGTATACGTAACCGGTCTCCAGATAACTACCACCCTTATACCCAACAAGAATCTTGTTGCGTGGGAAGTAGGGATCCTTATAGACTGTGAAACGGTTGCTCAATGTACCAACCTTCTCGGCACCAAGACTCATACCAGGTCCAACCTGACCGTCACCATCGATGCTGTAAACAGGCTTGTAAAGCACGGAGGCCTCAAGGACTGTTGCAACATCGGGACTAACGACGATAAAGTTAGCGGAACCACGAAGAGTCAAACGGTGAATCTCATTTGCGACATCAATGATAGTCTCAACAAGAGTCTCATACCACTCACGAACTGTACCGGTAAAGGCTGGACCGCCCGCGAGGGAAGAGGCCTTAACAGCAGAAGCACCAGACTTCTTATTAACGAAGTCACCGGGCTTACGGCTCCAGTAGTAGTTTGTGTCAGCCTGCATGAGGAGGTCATTCAGGATCTCGCGGTCAATCTCTAGAGCAATCTGCTCAGAGAGAATCTGAGTAAGCTCAACCTCAGCATCCAAGCTGTGGTAGGCATTCAAATCCTGTGCGAGTTCTGGGGACCAACGTGCACGCAACTTCCGAGTCTGAGCGACAACCGAGATAGCCTCGATCTTAATGTCAATCTCAGGAATGGCAGGAGCAGGTGTCGTACCGAAGTTAGACTCAAAAACGGGGACAACAAGAGTGTCAGCGTTTGAAGAGTTAACATTCAATGAGTTTGTCTTGGGATAGCTCAAACGGAAACTTGAAAGATCCCCTGATGCTATCGCCGTTCCAGACATAACCATAAGAAGTGCCGAACCGGCCTTCTGTGCCGTAGCCATTGGATCCGGTGAAATGGGTCCACCAGCAGAACCAGACTTAACGAGCTGGTTAAGACGACGAAGGTTATAAACTCCCTGGCCACCCTGGAACTTCTCACCAAAGACAGCCATATCAGTGGTAGCGGTATTAATGGTTGAACCTGTCAATACCAATGCCGCTTCCTTGACTGCTGTGACGTCGAAATCGGAGCCAAGGGCACCGAGGTCAACGCACATGAAGAAGTAGGGGTTACTATCATCCTCAATCAGCTGAGTAAGCTGGGGGTCAAACTGAAGGAAACGACCATCAGCACCAGTTGCGCCAACACCACCAGTTAGAGTAGCTGTGCGACTCTGTGCGGCAGAAGTACCAAGCAAGAAACCTGGAACACTGTTTCCAAGTGTTAAGTTGGAACCGGTATGGACTCTGGAGTAAGCGGAACCGGCAAGGTCATACTGACCACCAGCACCGAGGGAACCCGACTGGATTCCCTTACCCGCGGGGTTATTATAAATTGACTGACCGGCATCATAGATGTTCTTGGTGGCGGACCCTAGGGAACCGTCAACAGTACCACCGACGTTTGAACCGTATGTGTAGTCAAGGTAGAAGAGCAGACCGGAAGGTAAGCTCATCGGTTGAATGGAAACTAACTCGTTTGCCACAAGGCCACCGAAAACTCGGCGAACAATGGGGAAAGCGATGTTAGTGAAACCCCGGATATCTCCGGAGCCAGCAGCGGGTGTGAGTCCACCACCACCAAGGGTGTTTTGCTCACGTAGGATCTGACCTGCTTGGTTCTCGAGCAACGTTGCCATGTTTTCACGATGGACGCTCTCGAGACCCCTAAGAAGACCAGTCCTGCTCCACTTTTCTGTCAGGCGCTTGTTAGAGTCGCCTTGGTGACGCTGACGAATACCTTCTGTCAGTTGGTCAAGTGTAAACTTCTTGGACATTTTCTTTTTTCTCCTTTAAGAATTTAGCGTCTATTTGTTTGTAATACCAGCGAGCTTCGCCCATCGATCTGTCTGTGTCGACTCATTTACTGTAGAGCTACCTCTACGAGTCGGCTTACTAGAAGATCCAAGAACTCTTCTCTTGCCCTCAGAAAGGGACTTCTTGTTTAGCGAACGAGTAATACTTTCGTATACCAGCTTTGCCTCACGGATTGTCTTGGCATTATCAAGGGCCTCGACTATGGCACGCTGCTGCTTAGAACTTACATTACGATTTTGCATCAGTTTGTTCACATAAAGCAGTTTTGCGTTAAAAAGATTCATTTCAGAAAGCTGCTTCTTCAGGGCGCGGTTTTCGCGGACTGTAGTAGCGCTTCTTGCAGGGGCTCTTCGGCCTCTGCTGTTTCGACGAGTCTGGGCTCTTCGGCCTCTGCTGTTTCGACGAGTCTCGGAGACTCGACGGCGTCGAGCACGACGCCGGGATTCAACTGTTGGTGTAGGAACGTCGGGGTCACCGAGCTCATCAGCAAGAGCATTTAGAAGATCTTCCTCATCGACATCGATAAAAGATTCATCCTCGACATCTCCGCCACCAAATGCATCAGCCATGTCAGTAGCTTCGGTGCTACCCTCAGTGGCTTCACGCATTCTACGAAGCTTACGAAGCTCCATTTTTAACATGCGGGGGTCGATTTCAAAAACTTCTCCGAGATCAAGAGCAACTTCTTCCTCTTCCTCTCCTTCAGCTTCCTCTCCCTCTCCTTCAGCTTCTTCCTCTTCGGCTTCTTCTCCACCAACTTCACTCGCAAGATCAAGAGCATCAACATCGGCTTCCTCGGGGTCTTCAACACCAAGGGCTTCTAGGTCTTCATCGGTGAGGACCAATTCCATTTCATCTAATTCGCCGTAGCCAGCTTCAAAAAGTTGGTTGAAGATGGCGCGGCTGCGTTTGGTAGTCATTATATTCATCTCCTTTAATGTTTCGAATATCGCTAAGCGGTTGCCCTGACTCTCGTTGCTAGAACTAACTATTACCTCTGAACGTAAAGTTATGACTTCGCTTAGAAGTTTTTGATATGACCGTTTAATTACAGACTTTTGCTGTCTTGATAATGCACTTGCATTTACCTCTGACAACAATGCATCCATTCTCCTAACCTTCCCACGAAGCTTTGCAATTCTTTCGGCTAGCTTATTTTGATCGGAAGACATAGAGTTTGCAATCTGAGCTTTTTGATTTCTCAGATTTTTCCTAATTTTAGGAAGACTTTCAGATACAGATAAATTCACGTCACCTTGTGCGTTTACTATAATAGAGGCTTCTTCATCTGCTTCGTCATCTAGTAATTCGTCGGAGACTAATTCTGCTACAGGGGATTCAACGTCAACAAGTTGAATCTCTTCCTGTTCTGATAATAATTGAGACTCAACCATCGCCTGAATTCGTGGTGTGAGTGCTTCGATAATTTTATTCTTGGCGTTCTGCTCGGCAAGCAGCTTTAATTGCTGCGCTTCAGCTATCGCCTCTTTGTAAAGATTTGTCGACATGAATCCACCTTATTTACGTGCACTTAGACTTAAATATCCCGAATAAATAGAGATTACTTATATTTGTAGTTTTCTATTCATTCTTGCTGATCTAATATCCCTCTCACAACCTTTCTGAGTTTTAGAAGATTCACGTCTTCTTCATCGGCAATATACTCGTCGAATGTGACGTCAGCTTCCGGAGGACCGCTAGGTTCTTCTGGAGGATGAGCCCACCCAAGCCAAGAACCTATTTTAGGCTTAGCATCCCCGCTTGTATACTGCATTGATCCACCACCGACTCCGCCGCCGACTTGAATTCTTTTCTTATACATGGTCGGAAATGGTACCATCCCCTTTGCGATAGCCATCTCACCTAATGCCAGGATGGGTTTGTTACCATCAACTTTTGCATTATGGTCTGCAGAGCGACCTATCAGCGAATCGTCTGTTTTATACGGGGTAGAAAGTTTATTGATGATTTGTTGGATGACATCAATCTCCAATCCCAGATCTACATCATCATATGGATCTTCTTCAATATAGGGATAACTGCTAGCTTTCGTTCTTGGCTCGTGATACTTCGCAGAAGTCCGGCCGTAACCCAGGTCATCCCGATAATCGAGACTCATACCTGACCTACGGCCGAGGCTTATAGGACTATTGGGGTCGGTAGGACCAACGCCCATTAAGAGCTAGAGCCCCAGGCCTTGCCCATAACGTAGTCACCAAGGACTCCGCCAGACTGCTGTGTGGAACTTTCACTGGGCTGTAGTTGCGACCCAACACCTGTACCCCATTGCTCTGGAGGAGTCTGGCCCCAACCGTCTGGAGGATCGGCCTGGTCCGAAGCGTTAATACTTCCGGGACCGGGAGATACTGGGTTAGGAGTCCATGGACTTCCGGGTAATCCACCGCCGCCCCATTCAACTTCGGTAATATCGGGAGCAAGTGGATAGTCACGACTGTATGTTCCGAAGGTGTGACCTCCGTCATTAACTTCACCATCAAGAACCAATGTTTGAAATTCATCCTTGATTGACTGATCGGTTAGATCACCTATATAAATAGGAGATGCTGGAAACGATGCCTGCACAGTGGCGGTATCCGACGTTCCCATTCCCTTTGTTGACGCGACTGCTTCTACCATTGTTTGTGTATGACTGGGCATTTTTCAATTTCTCCTAAAATAAAGTTATCGGTTAGTAATTTTCTTAACAAGACGCTTCTTTGCTTTTTGCACTTTAGCGTACTTTTTCTTAAGTATACTCTCTTGGATTTTTAAAGCAGCCATCCAGTCGATATCTTTCTCAAGCGAATCTGCTTCATCTCCTGCGTCTACTTCTTCTGCGTGGACATCCTCCACGCTCTCTTCGCCCTTTTCAAGAGATTCTTGAATCTTCTTCTTCTCTTGAAGCACGAGCTTTCTTAAAAGAGCAGGGGTAAGTCTAATATTTTTAGCCATGTTGTTTTCCTCCGGACTATTTCTATGTATTTCGTAGCAACTGTTTCTTTACTCAGATTTATCGTTAAAAGCGAGGTAGGCCCAATTTTGTGAAGCTTCTCCAAGCAATGCGCTTGGAGAGCCATCGGAACTCGCATTGTCTAATGAAACGCCGTCGCCAAGTAACGCTCCATGCTTTCCTCTTTCAGCTGCGGCTTGATCGCGAAGCGTAGTCGCAGCAGTGTCTTGGAATATTGATGCCATAACCGGGTCTGAGGTGATACTACTCACATCAACTGGTGGGGGTGGCTGAATGTTTTGCTTAGACTTAGACCCAAAAGAAATTGAATCTAAAGCAGGACGTCTAGTAGACTGCTTCTTCTTTGAAGCAACTGCGCGGCGTTTGGGTTTAGTTCTGGATTCAACCAAAGATTGAGTCGATTCGCCGGTAGATTCTAAAAGAATTTCGAAAAGGCACTCTTTAACCAGAACCTTAAGCATATCGCGAGAAACTTTAGCCATCAACCTACTCCTTGATACCCGTTTGAACCTGTGAGCGCAAGAGCACTTCTATCGATATCAGTTAATCCAGCGACGACTGTAAAACCACTGGCATGAGCAGTGTGAGTACACAAAAATAAGTTAGTGCACATCAGCTCAAATCTCATACCGGGGGCTGCTGATGTTGTTGTACTTGGAATAACGTAGTAGTTGTTACTGTCTGCAACTTGATCTTGTGTCGTTGGGAGGGGATTAAGTTTTCTCCACTTTTGTGTTCCGTCAGTGTTAAACTCGCCAGTCGGAATTGAGGATGTGACGGCGCCCTTTCCAAGAACGCCATTCTTGGTAAAGCCTATTCTAATTTCGCTGGCTGAGTTTGCTGCATCCAGGCCTCGGACTTCGAACCACCGAGTAACTCGTGGAAACTGTATTTCAATAACATTCGCAGCTGATGCTTGCAGCTCGGCGCCGTTGGAGGATGTCACATATGGCAAGCCGCTCCTCTGATACTCACCGACCATTCCTAAACCGGGCTTCGGCCATGTATTACTCATTCTGATTCTCCTTCTTCCCAATCAAGTACTTCATTA
>CAYTDF010000270.1:0-6877 GCA_964436365.1 uncultured bacterium
CCACCGGAGTGAACAGGACCTCAACACGTTGATTTCATAGGCCTTAAGCGCTTCTGAGCCTTCTCCCGGAGGCGGATTGCCCCGACCGCGACAACGCTCGCACAACAACGTCAGCTGGCCTCCATCTTGCGTATCTTGGTTCTAGAGCGTCTCGCGAGAGCCGGGCGCTCAGCGTCTTTCAATCGGAAAGAACTATTGGGAGATACGATAATTGCCTTTGACCTGATCCTGGAATGGCCTAACTTACTCAATACAGAAGAGATTCCAGGACCGGCATACCAGGAAGTGCGAAATGTCCGACATCCTCACGCAAGAGGAAATAGACGCGCTACTTAACGCGGCGCCAGACATCCAGAGAGCGGCCGAGGAGAAGCCTCCCGCTCCCGTTATGGAAGCGGTTCCCGCGACATCGATCGAGCAAGACCTGGAGCTCGCCCCAAGCGCTCCACCGCCTCCGCCGGAGCCGTCCTTCTCTCCACCTCCAGCGGCCGCCCCCACCACCGCCCCCATGTGGTCGGGCGGCGAGGATGACACCTCGTTCATCGATGAAGATCGTGTGCAATTCGGTTCGGATGGCGCAATACCCATCGAGCATGCGGAGCGGCAGCGGTTTCTCGAAAAGAGAGTCAAACCGGCACTCTTCGGGCCCATCGGCTACGGTGATGATGGCGGAGCGGGCGACGTCACCAACCTGGAGCTGATTCTCGACACCCAACTGCTGATCCGGTGCGAGTTGGGCCGCGCGAATCGAAGAATCAAAGAGATACTCGAGATGGGTTCGGGGTCGGTGATCGAACTGAACAAACTCGCCGGTGAAGCGGTCGACCTACTGGTAGGCGATCGTTTCTTCTCCAAGGGTGAGGTCGTCGTCATCGACCAGAGCTTCGGCGTCCGCGTCACCGACATCCTCGGCATCGAAGAACGCATCGAGATCCTCCACTAGGCCTCACACCACAGTCTCACACCTCGATCTCAGCCGGTTTGAGGCTCAGCGCTCCGATCAACACGATCGCACCTTCAATCAACATCCAGAGCTCCAGCACAATCACTCCCAGCGAAACCGCGGAGAGAAAGTGATTCGGTGCGGGTCCCATCCAGAAACCTTTCGTCTGCAAAAAGATCGCGTATCCCGTGGTGACCAGGAGAAAAACGCAGGGAATCAGTGTGTAGATTACACGCCCTCCGCGCTTGGCGATGTAGACCGTAGTCACCAGCAGCGCCAGGCAGGCCAGCATCTGGTTGATGTTCCCGAACAGCGGCCAAAGAATGTACCCGCCGCCCCCCATGGTTCCTGTGGTGGGATGACGGAACACCGAGAGCGCCAAAGCGGAAACGCATGCCAAGGAAGTGGCCACCATCGGCCGGTTCAAGACCGGTATCCTCAAGGAAACACCCAGTTCTCCGATGACGTACCGCTGAACGCGTGTCGCCGTGTCGAGCGTCGTCCCACAAAACGAGACCAGAATCACAGCCATGATCGTCTTGGCGAGAGCCAATGGAAGCCCGATCTGGGAAAGATAACTGGCGCTGCCTTGGATGAACGCGCCCACCGCACCGCTCTTGGCACCGACCCACGACCCGTAGCCACTTTCGGCATCAGTCCACAGCTCGGGGGCAACTCCGCTGCAACACGCCACGATCACCAAAACCGCCAGCGCGCCCTCCAGCAACATCGCCCCATAGCCGATCGGCAAAGCGTCTTGGGTGGTCGCCAATTGCTTGGATGTCGTCCCCGAACAGACCAGGCAGTGGAAGCCCGAAACAGCGCCGCAGGCAATGACGACAAAGAGCATCGGGAAGATCGGGGGGAGTCCTTCCACGGCGCGAATGGGGGTGGGATCGGCCAAAGGCTGCGGGGCGATCACGAAACCCAGAAGCACTCCGCCCACGCCCAGATAGAGCCAGAGCGAGTTCAAATAATCGCGGGGCTGCAACAGCCATTGCACCGGCAAAACCGAGGAAACAAACGCGTAAATCAGCAGGATGATGACCCAAACGAAGTAGGGCGACAGGATATCCTTGTTCTCGGGGGGCAAGATCCGCGCGATATCCCAGTTCACCCAGGTCTGTCCTATCCATAGACAAATCAAGATCATACCTAACGCGGCCCCACCCCACCCGATCAGGTTCCCACCCCGCCGCATCACCACGCCCAACCCCACGGCGATAGGAATCTGCAACCAGATGGGGAAAACCGACGCCGGGAAGGCGATAAAGAGTTTGGCCATCACATACAAGAAAACAGCCAAAACCATCGTCAAAACGATATAAATAAAGAGAAAGAAAATGATCCGCACCCGCGGATTCATTACCTCTCGGGAGATATCCACGATCGACCGCCCCTGATTTCGGGTCGAAATCACCAGCGCCGAAAAATCGTGGACCGCCCCGATCAAAATCGCTCCGAAAATGACCCACAACATCGCCGGCAGCCATCCCCAAACCACAGCGATGGCTGGACCTACGATCGGCCCGGCTCCGGCGATCGAGGTGAAGTGGTGCCCGAACAGCACGGCGCGCCGGGAGGGAACGAAATCGCGTCCGTCCCGGTGGGCGTGGCTGGGCAACTCTTCCTCATCGAGAAAATTAAAAATGCGCGTGGAGAGGTAGCGCCCGTAGAAAAGATACGCAAGGATGAAAGCCACATAAGCGAGAGCCGCCATGGCCAATGTGAAGAGACCGCTTTCCATGACCGATCGAACCTCCAATACGCGTGTAACGCGGGAACAGAATGAAACGCTCGGGAACATTCCCGCTCCAGAACACGAAGAGAGTCTATCAAGAAGCGGCCATCGTACCCAACCGTCCGTTGTTTCCGCTTACAACAAGTTGGGCCGTACTCTACACCGATTGAAGAATTGGTGTTTGGGGTACCCACCTCACGCGACACCGAGCCCGGGCGCGGCAAGCCCGCCACAACGCCCCCTAGTGAAAATCACGCTCGGATATCTAACCGGCATTACCCTGGCTCACTTGTTTTCGATTCCTACATTTTCGGTCTGGATCGCAGTTCTGCTACTTCCCGCAGTGATGTGGGTCAAATGGAAACAGCGCACACGGGCTCTTTTCCATCCCTCACGCGTCTGGTTTTTGATCGTGATGGCGGCATTCGTGGGCATCCTGCGTGTGGAACGTATCGAGACAGACTGGCGAGACCGGGATCGAGAATTGGAGGCGCTTTCACGGTCCGGGGCGGTACAGATCGCCGGTCTCATCACCGACGCCGTAACCAGCGCCGACGGTAAACCCCGGCTCGTACTGGAATCGGTCGAGCTGCAACGCTGGAGTACGCGTCGTGTACTCCCGGGCTCTCTCATCCTGCATCCAGCGAAGGAGAGCCCGCTACCCGGTGCGCGTCCCGGCGATTGGATCACCGCGCGGGTCCGGCTCTCGCCCATGCGCCCCGCCCATTTGCCGGGTGGCTTCGACTCACGTGCGTATTTTTACACAGAGGGCATCGTCGGTAGGGCGTTCGCCGAGACAGGAAGCGGCGCGATCCTCGACACAGCGCCTTCCACATCCTGGTGGAGTTGGTGGCGGCGACGCAGTGACCGGGCCGCGCGTCTCATCCACGACCACCTGCCGCAGGAGAATGCCGAGTTGGTTGGTGCGATTCTGGTGGGACGGCGCGGATTTACGAACACAGAACTCAAAAATGCGTTTATCGATTCCGGGCTGCTGCACGTCACGGCCATCAGTGGGCTGCATACCACACTTTGGCTGATGGCGGTGCTTCTTTTGCTGCGAAAACTGGGCTTGACCCGTAGACAGGCTGCGTGGCTGACACCGTTCTTGCTCTTGGCGTTCGTGGCACTGGTGGGCGCGAGAGTTCCCACCGTACGCGCGGCGATTCTCGCGGGCCTGGTTGCGGGCGGGACATTGTTGGCGCGCCGCTCCGATTCGATAACCAGTCTAACCGCGGCGCTGCTGACGATTCTCGCGGTGCAACCCGCCCAGGCCTGGGGCGCATCATTGCAGCTCTCCTTCACCGCCGTCGCCGCGCTGATTCTGCTGGCGCCGAGTGTGGGCCACGGAGGACGGGGCGGTGTCCGCCGGTCCGTGCAATGGCTGGCGCGGGGACTTGGCGCTTCATTCATCGTCACCGTGGCGCTTCTGCCTTTGGTTCTCTACCACTTTGGGCGTGGTGCGCCCATCGCGGTGCTGGCCAATCTGCCTGCGATTCCGGTGTTAGGTGCGCTTCTGATCTGCGGGTATCTGTGGCTCTTGCTGGCGGCTCTGGGCTTGCATGTGCTGGCTGCGCCTTTCATCTGGCTGGTGGAAACGCTTTCTACCGTACTGATTCACATCGCGGAAACGGCGGCGCGGGTCCCCGGGGGGCATTTTGAAACACGCGATGTTTCGCCGGTGTTCCTGCTGGGGATCGTGGGGCTGGTGGCGGTCGCGGCCACGCCCGCGCGGTGGGTCCTGCAGAATAAGTCACGGACGCGGCCTCGGCTGCACAAGTTCTCCTTCCCCAGAGTGACGCTGGCTCTACTGGTCGCGGCGGTGACCGTGGTGGGCGACGCGGCATGGAGTCATCTGCGGCCCGCGCATGTGGACTTCCTCGCCTTGGGCAACGGCGATTAGACGCTGCTTCGTTCCAAGGAAGGCGCGGTGGTCTTGGTGGACGGTGGCGCGCCGCCGAAGGCGGAGTCCGCGTATGTTCCCTCGCTGCTGAGCTATCTTAAGAGCCAAAACATCGAGCGTATCGATCTCTTGGTCTTGACCCATCCTGAGGCGGACCATATCGGAGCCTTGCCCGAGCTACTGGAGAGTGTCCCCGTGCAGCGCATCGTCACTTCGGGCCGGAGACAGGAGAGCCAGGCTTTCGCGCGCTTCGTGCAGGCGTCGGCGCGGGCAGGTATTCCGCTCGAACCCGTGCGGCGTGGCACGCGTATCGAGGGTCTGCCGGGCATCGACCTGTCGGTACTGCACCCGCGAACGACGCGCGCTCGAAACGGTTCGGAAGATCTTAACCGAGACTCGGTGGTTTTGTTGGCGAGTCTGGAGGATACGACATTTCTGCTGACAGGTGATATCGATCTGGAGACGGAACGTATCTTGGTGGGTGAAGGCCTTATCCCCGACGTGGATTGTCTCAAGGTTCCACACCACGGCAGTAAGTACAGCACGTCATTCGAGTTGCTCGACGCAGCGCGCCCCGAGTTGGCCGTGGTCGAAGTTGGCGGGAACTTCTATGGGCACCCGACACCGGAGGCGCTGAAGCGTCTTTACAGCGCGGGAGCGTATGTATTCCGCACGGATCGAGATGGAACGGTCCGCGTGGTGCTGGGGCGGGACCGTACGAATATGGCGGGCGCGTACCGCTCCGGGGCACTGGTGCGCATGGGCCGGTAGGATCGGCTCTTACGGTTGCTGCTGCTGCGCGATGAGCCGCTGAACGATGGTTTCGAAACGGGACGCGGTCTGCTCAAAGAATGTCTTGTAGGTCACGCAAAAATAGTTCGACGAATCGGGGGGGCGATCGAACAAGGTCCGGTTCCTCGGACAGCCGCCGTTGCAAAGATTGACCCACTGGCAAGAACCACACTCCTTGGGGAACTGAACCGACTGCTGAACGAACGCCTGATACTTCGGCCCATCGAGCATCGTCCCGAGATCGTCCTCGAGAATGTTCCCCATCGCCCACTTGGCCTGCACAAAGAAATCGCAGGGATAGATACGCCCATCGGCCTCCAAAACGAACTGCTGCTCGCAGTGCTTATCGAAGATGCACATCGTGGGCCCCAAACCGGCCATCACATTGAGAATGCTGTCGAAAAACCGGATCGAAACCGGATGGCCCGCAAAGACATCCTCTTCCCAGATATCGAATAGGTCGAGCAAAAAGCGTGTGTATTCCTCCGGCGCGATCGAAAACTTGGTGAGTTTTCCCGTCGGTTTTCCGCGCCGGTTCAACTCCATCTCTACACAAGGGATGAACTGCATGTACATGAAATCCAAGGAGCGGAAATAGCGGTAAATCTCCTTGGCGCGTTTGACGTTGTCCCGATGCAGAACAGTGAGGATGTTGAACTCCGCCCCCGCCTTTTCGAGACGTTCGACCGCGTTCATCACCTTGCGCCAGGTCTTGCCGCCGCCCTTGTTGATACGATGCCGGTCGTGAATCGATTCGGGACCGTCGAGACTGACACCGATGAGCACCTCATTCTCGGCGAAGAACTCCGCGAAGGCGTCGTCGATCAAGACCGAGTTGGTCTGAAATGTGTTGACCGGACGTTGCCCGGGACGTGCGTATTTCTTCTGGATTTCGAAGACCTTTTGGAAAAACTCGACCCCCAACAACGTCGGTTCGCCGCCCTGCCAGGCGAACATGGCTTCATCGGGAGCCAACGGCATGTACTGCTGAGCGAACCGCTCGGCGATTTCGAGGGTCATCCTACGGGAGCGGGTCCCGCGCGCGACGTGATGGTTGTCGAGATAGAAACAGTAGTCACAGTCCAGGTTGCAGTCGCTGGCGCTGGGCTTGATCAAAGGCATGACCCGCCGCGGCCGGACAGTCGATTGGGAGATAACGGGAAGAGGCTCTGTATTCATTGGGTTTCGGAGGAGTACTGGAAACTCCGTGCCCCTCGATACAAAAACAAGCCTACCGGCTTGTTTCCACTCGGGAACACGGGACTTGGAGAACCCAAATCGGTGTTGGAACGCGTGATGTGAGTTCTCAGACAGACTCCTAGAAATAATCTATTTATCAGGTGAGGATGCGTACAGGGTGGGTGATTGACTCGCACAGTGGTGGACCGTAGGCTCGACAGTGAGAAGAGCGATAAATCGGGACGGTGAATTGAAGCCGTGATGGCGACTCGAGGAGGCTACGTTGAAAATCGGAATTGTCTGTTATCCGAGTGTCGGC